>NZ_JBEXCW010000267.1:0-2168 GCF_040605435.1 Streptomyces sp. NPDC005574 | reverse complement strand
CCTGCCACATCCCGGCCAGAGCTACGTCAGCGGACGGTGAAGCCGGCTGCCTCGTTGTCGAGGGTGGTGGTGCCGTTGTTCGCTTCGGCCAGGACGCCGATGTGCCAGGCGCCGTGGGGGGAGGATGCCGCGTCGGTGGGGGTGACGGTGGTGGTGTAGGTGCAGTGGACGGTGTGCTTGCCGGCCGGCGTGCAGACGGCTCTCTCGGCGGCGGCCATGTCCACGGCGGTCAGCTTCTGCTCGGCGAGCGAGGAGGTGGCCGGCCAGGCCAGGACCTTGACACTCTTGATCCCGGAGGAGGCGGTGACGCCGGTGGTGAAGCTCAGGGAACCGTCACGGTCGCCGGCGGGGGCGCTGTAGCGGGCGGCGCTGTGCGTGAGAGCGGGAGGCTGCTCCCCGGCATAGGCCAGAGCGTAAGCGCCCGCACCTGCGAGAACGACGACACCGGCGGCGACAGACACAGCGATACGTCGGGACATTGGAAGGTCTCCCCATCAGGCTCAATCGGCCGAACAGGCCCTGTATGTCTGTGCGTTGCACTGATCCTCGCTCCGCAGCGATGCGTCGGCCATGAGCCCAGATACTCAACTGGGCCTGCATAAGCGGGGCTTGCATGGCCGATCATGCTCCGCTTTGCGTTGGTGGTTGTCCGGACAGCAGGTCTTCGTCTGTCTGGAGGACCGGCCCGCGGGCCCTGAGTCAGGGTCGGAACGTGCCTGCTCAGGGCCTTCGCTTCTGCCTGGCCCTCGGCCCGGCAGGTCGTGGCCCCGTCATGTACCCGAGAAGGGGCAGCACCTCTTCACCGGTTCGGGAGGCGCTTGGTCTCGTGAGGAATTCGAACTGCGCCGATGATGTGCCGCTGGGTGCTACAGGCCGAAGGCGCCGCCCTCGATGAGGATGAGCAGGCCGAGGGCGATCAGAACCAGGGACAGCAGGACGTGGCCCCAGCGGGCAAGTGCCGTGGCGATGACGGGTCGGGTGGCGAAGAACTTGCGCCGATGCTGCGGCCGCCCCGGGGCCCCTCCCCACCGAGGCGTCGGCCCTCGGGTTCACGCTGCGGGCCCGAACCCGCAGCTCTGGGTGCCTAGATGCGCGGGGATGCCTCCGTGGCGCTCTACCGCAGTAGGGGTCATGGCGGCTGATGGTGACAGCTGGAAGCAGACCCCGACCACCGGCGGAGGCCATCAGCGTGGACAACTTGAGGCGAGGCGGGGCAGATCGGGGGCGCACACGGTGGTACACGGAGCCCCGCACAGACAGACGACAGGCTGAATTACTGACCTTTTCGGGTTGCCTTCGGGTGGTGACGTTAGGTGATCCCTGCGGTATGCCGGTGTTATGCGGTACGCGGATGGTGGGGGCCTGACTACCGAGCGGCGGGCTGCGCGTGAAGAGATCCGGCTGGAGGCCGGGCGAAGGTTCGCGCGAGGTGACAGGAATTCGGTCATCGCCAAGGATTTGCGGGTGAGCGAGCGTTCGGTGGAGCAATGGCGCCGCAACTGGCGTGAAAGCGACATGCAGGGCCTGAAGTCGAAGGGACCCGCGAAACTGCCGAAGCTGTCGGACGAACGGTTCGCCCTGCTAGAGCAAGAGCTGGCCAAAGGGCTGGCCGCGCATGGCTGGGAAGATCAGCGGTGGACGCTGGAACGCGTCAGAACGCTGATCGGCCGCCAGTTCCAGGTCAGTTGCTCGATCGCGGGAGTATGGCGACTGCTGCACCGCCACGGCTGGTCCTGGCAGAGCCCGGCCCGCCGGGCGCTGAAACGCGACGAGCACGCGGTCGAGCTCTGGAAGAAAGACGTGTGGCCGCAGGTGGAAGCACCGCGGCGGAGCTCGGGGCCTGGATCGTCTTCGCGTAAAGGTCGTTAAAGACCCGACCAGCAGTCTTATCGTCCGCTGGTCTTTCGCCTTCCCATACGGCCAAGTCGTAACTCATGCCCGCGAGGCTTTCACAGCCCACTGACACCAGCAGAGCCGGGCGAACCCACGTGCCTCCCCGGGTGTTGCCCACTCACCGCCAGCGCTGACCGACCACCACGCTCACCTGCTCACTTGCTCACCGCCATAGTCGAGCTCGGCGGTGAGCTGGAGCTCCCAGCTACCCGTAACGGGCGCTTCAGGGGGTGCGGTCATCCCAGAAGGCTGCGCGGTCAGCGCCGGCCGCCGCC
>NZ_JBEXCW010000266.1:0-2174 GCF_040605435.1 Streptomyces sp. NPDC005574 | reverse complement strand
CCACCTACAGCAGCACCACTGGCGAGCCGTCCACCAGACCCGCGCCACCGTCAGCCACTACCGCCGACGCGGCGACCCTCTCCCCACCCGCCTCCACCCCTGGCGCCAGCAAGCCGAACACAACCGATCAGATCACCAAGATCTGAGGCTGTAGTACGAGGCTCAGAGACTGCGGACACCAAAGCGCCGGATCGGCATTCATACGTTCAGGAGGTTCCACAGCAGCTTTCGTCAGCGCCCATACCGCACATATATACGTATAACGTCCTGCAGTTGTGGGCCTGAGCTGCGATTACTCATTCCGTCGCGGGACTTGCATCTTAGGGTCTCTTTATTCAACGCCTGCAAGTGCTTTTTACATCAAACTCACTATCTTAACAGGACAGGATCGAATAACATGCCCGCGATCTTTTATGTCGATCAGGCACGCACATTCAAACGAGTAACCTTTCTTAGCTGTCAACCGAAGATGGCATTCGGCGAAAGTGGCCGACAAGACACAACTAGGGACGGCACGCCGAAGTGGGAAATTCAGGTCGCCGCCACATTCGAACAATTCGGCAAACTTGAGAATGAAATTCTGAAAATCAGCATCGCCTCCCACCAAGACCTCAACGAAACCATCGAAGGCGCCGGACTTATCGAGCTGGTCGGCTTTCGAGTGCGAGTCAACACAGCAGAAAAGAGAGCCGGAAAAATCAGTACCGAACATACATTCGGAGGCTCTGTCACCTATCAGGCCGACTCCATCCGAGGCGTTACACCAGTTGAGTAGCCCGATTCGCAGATTTAGGCATCAGCTGCAGGCTTTCGAGTGAGGTAAGACGACACGGATGGCGCCGATAAAACTTTGACGTTTCGGCTCTATTTCTCTATTGTCATATCACTCAGGATCCCCGCTAGGTGGATTGCGCACATCCAGACAGCCTGATAATCCAAGCGTCCTGAAAAGCAAACAACGACCATGAGGTGAGCATATGAAGCGTGAATTTCGCAAGAAGTCGGCTCTCGTGGCAAGTTCAATTTGCGTGGCGGTGACGGGTATCGTCTGTGCACCTGGAGCGGCCTTTGCGCTCCAGAGTGGAACATTTTGTGGTAATTGGAGCGCAAGTTCCGGTCATGCATCGAGCGATCAGGCACTATGGTTCGCCCGGTCACGAATGTAAGAAATACGTCCTCCTCCATGACGGTGACTGTTACCCACCGCCTTACGGTTCCGGGCGTGCCAGTGACTGGTTGCGTTTCCCTAAGCGTTCCAGCGGGTGGCTCGTCGGCAACCTGTATCGGACCCTTCACCAATCCCGCTGGTGGGCAATATATGAACAACAGTCAGATAACGCTAAGTAGTGGGAAATTCTTTACAGCAAGCTCGCCTTTGGCGTGATTGCTGATTCGGTAACTACTGAAGTGGTCACGGTGCGCAGGTGAAGGCTGGCGGGGCCGCTTCCCGGTATCTTGCCAGGCCGATTGGTGATCCTCGCCAAGTCTTCAACTGTTGGCAGTCTCAGCAATTTATGTGTCCAATAGATCGACGTCGAGGCTGACCGGACGACTGTTTCTGAATTCCCGGATGGCGGCCTGGAGTCCATCCTCAACGATGAGCCCACGTCGGCGGAGGTAAGTGGTTACAGGCAGAAGAGTAGGCATTGCCGCCGCGGCCTCATCCGTCGGGCGTGGGGGCGGCTGACCCGCGGACTTGCCGATCTGCCTACCCTTATAGCGTCGAAGCGAGGCGGGCTCTCGCCTACGCTGAATGGCTCGTCTTTGATCCCGTTATTGAGGTTGAACTTGATGTCGCTGGGTTGCTCGGGTAGGGGTTTGGTCAGGGTCCTGGCATAGTCGCGAGATGGGTGAATTGTCTGGTGTGCTCGCAGGCCGGTGAGCATCCAGCGAGCTGGAACTTCACCGGAAGCAACGACCTTTGGCCCACTCCACAAAGTGGACAAGACGCGACCTTGCCGGGGCCCTGTACTACAGGTGAGCTTCGTGTCATTCGAGTGGTCGGCTCGTTGTCGTGCTTGTGGAGACGATGGGTGATGTGGAGCGATGGGTGGACTGGTTCGAGGACTTCTTCGCCTCGCTGGCCTCGATTCGTCAGGGGTTGTGAGCTGCTGACCGGTTGGTCGGTTCGCCCCTTTTGTCCCTGATGGTTGGGGATGGGGCCGTCGCGTGTC
>NZ_JBEXCW010000265.1:0-2205 GCF_040605435.1 Streptomyces sp. NPDC005574 | reverse complement strand
TCTCGCCACTGGAGTTCGAACAGCAGCATCAGAGCCCGGTTACACTCTCCCTCACGGCATGAAACCCCTGTGTCCACACTCCGGGGGTCACCTCAGTTGTCCCTTGAGTGGTTCTGCCCCGTTTTGATGTGGCTAGTGCTCTGACCGCATAGGTTCGCCGGGGTGGCGGCGTCGGTGCTCGGACCCCGAGGAGCCGAGCAAACTAGGCTCCCGGCATGTCTGGTCCGACGTTGGTGATCGATTTGGCGGAGCCGCTCTCTCCGGCTGCGCTGCAAGAGTTCCGCGCGTTGATGGTGGGGCTCTCCTCCCACTTCGCCGAGAAGCGGCCCGGGTTCTTCGACGTCAACGTGCCCGCAGAGCGACTGGGCGTCGAGGACAGGCGAGAGGAGGACTGGCGAGAGCCGTTCCCGCTTCCACTCCTCGGCAACACCAGCGCGGACGAGGAGCTCACGGCCCTGGTGGGATTCAACCCGCAGCGCGAGGACTGGCGTCGGCCCTTCCTGGTCTACTTGATGGGGCCTGGTGTCGGCGATGAGAGCATCTTCGAGGCTGAGCACGCGGACGAGCCCGAGGTGGAGGCCGTCCTTGGCTTCAGGCCGACCCATGCCGTCAATGTCAGCGCCTGCTGCAATCGCGAGATCGACCACGTGACCACGGCCCTGCTGACCGCTGCTGTCATGGACGTCATCGGGGGCGTGGTCAAGGCCGAGCTGCTGGATGGACAGGCGTCGGTCGTCGCTGGCCTTCCGGGGATGTTGGGGATCGCGGACGACGACTGGACGGTGCTGGGAACGGCGGAGTTCCTGCGGGCCTGGGTTGGGCACCCCGCCTTCCGGCTGCTCAAGTAGCCCAGACAGATCCGCGGCAGAGGTGACGCTGCGACCTGGAACGTTCGCCATGTTGTTTGATCATGCAGCGAGAGCGGGTCGGCCGCCCCAGCGGATGCCTTTCTCGCTGCGGATGCGGGCACGTTCCTTGCGTTCGGCGGCCAGGACGTCGTGGTGGCGGGCGTTGGCGTTGCGCCAGCGGAGGTAAGCGTGCAGGGACCGGGTCTGCACGGTGTGGTTGGGGTGGTGGGAGTTGGCGATGGTGAACTGCCGCAGCGGTCCGAAGTGCGCTTCGATCGGGTTCGCCCAGGAGGCGTAGGTCGGGGTGAAACATAGCTCGACCTTGTGTTTCTTCGCCCAGCGGCGGATGTCGGCGCCTTGGTGGGCGGACAGGTTGTCCAGGATCACGTAGATCGGGGCGCCGTCGGGCCGGGCAGTTCGGATCGATTTCAGCGCGGCCAGCGTGTTCACGGCTCCCTTCTTGTGCCGGTTCACGCCCCACAGGCGGTCGTCACCCACTGAGTAGCAGCCGTGGAAATACCGGACTCCGTGAGTGCGGTGGTAGGTGGCCGGCAGCCGGTTGGGACGCCGTTGTTCGGCCCAGCCCGAGCCCGCGGTGGGCCGGATCCCGAGCGGGCCGAACTCGTCGAAGGCGAACACCCGGTCCGGGAAGCGGTCCAGGACGTGCTCGATACGGTCCAGCTTCGTTTCCCGGTCGGGGTCCGGGGACTCCTTCCAGGTCTTGGTGCGCTGGAAGGTGACGCCGCGGCGGACGAGCAGGCACCGTAACGCCTCACGGCCGATGCGGATCACCCGGCCGTGAACTTTGCGCAGGTAGGCGACCAGCTTGCGCAGCGACCAGCGGGTAAACGGCTGGCCGAGTTTGACCGGGCGGGTAGTAGCCGTCGCGATGACGAAGTTCTCGTCGTCATCGCTGAGTTGGCGGGGACGGCCTCCCGCCCACCGAGGGTCCAGGCAGGCCAGGCCCTTCTCATTGAATGCGTGGATCACATCCCGGACGGTGTCCTCGTCGGCCTGCACCAGCTGGGCGATCACCGGCACTCGGTTCCCGCCGGCCGAGGCCAGCAGCATCATCGCCCGCCGGTAGCGAACTGAGCTGGTACTGCCCCGGCGCACGATCTGCTGCAGCTTCTGCCCCTCCTGGTCGGTCAGTCTGCGCACACGGACGGGCTCGGCCACTGTGCCTCCAGCGGTCGGATCGGATGTCACCGCACATCCAACCGCCACGACCACCGACCCGGCGAACCTATGCGGTCAGAGCACTAGTTGCAGGACGAGCGCGACTTCTGATGATCTTTCAGGTCTCTACGCCAAAAGATCGTCACAGGAGTCGCGCTCGTGCCCGTATCTTCGCCGA
>NZ_JBEXCW010000264.1:0-2214 GCF_040605435.1 Streptomyces sp. NPDC005574 | reverse complement strand
TCGCCTCGGTCTCCACAGTCCAACCCCTCCCCGGACGATCAACAAACCCGACGATCATCCCAGCCCCGAGGCCGCTCACTCAACTTGACAGCACCCGACGGCGGGTCCACGAGCAGCCCCTCCAGCGATCCAACCGATCGGATGATCATGCCACCGGAGAAGACCTCCACTCAACCTGACAACACTACCTGGTGAACCTATTTGGTCACAGCATCAGACGGCAGAGTGAGTACCAGCGGGGAGCGGTCGAAGAACACCTCATTCTTCGTGATTAGGCCGTCCCTAAGCGTGACAGTGCATACTCCGTCACACTCAACAGTCCCGTTCGCTGTGGGGATGACTGCATGCCAGTAGTTGAGAAACCCATCCCGCAGGGGTCTGAGGTCAGTGTTCCTCCATACCCAGCGGGGGTACTTGCGCAGCAGGCGTCGGAAGTAGGACAGGATTTCATCCCTCCCTTGCACGCCACTGGGAACGGCTGGATCAGAATAGAAGGCGTCATTCGCGTAAAAGGCAGCAAGGCCTTCGGGATCGTTTCCCGTCCAGGCTGGCAGCCACTGGGAGGTGAAGGCGCGGGCCTCAGTCTCACTGAGTCCTTCAAACGTCGCCATGATCAGCTTCATTCCTCGAAACGAGTAGGAGTTAAATGCCCGTCGGGCTCCGATGGAGTAACCAAATTGCCTGACGCTTGCGGAAAGTCTGGGTGGCGGCCGGCTAAACTGCGCGGTGAGAGGCCTTCTGAGTGCTGGCTTAAACTCGGGCCGCTGTTTTTTTGGGGGAATGGATGGTCGGCTCCCAAGTATGACAGTAATCCACCCCACTCGCTATCATGCAAATCGTAACTGGATCGTCGGCGATTAGGCAGCAAGCTACGCGGTCTTCGACCGGCGCTGAAGGCACCGGTCGAAGACCGTCCGAGCATGGTAGGCCAGGTCAAGGCCCAAACGAGCTGCCCTTCCTCTAATGTAGACGTATCGCATGGACCGAACCAACCTGACCATACAATCTGTAAATCTCAGTTCACACTACCCACTGCGCAGCTTCAGCGGCGAGATGATCGAGAGATGTCCGCAAAGTTGATAGTCTCAACAACATTGGGATTAACAGTGTAACGAACACGACTCACACCCGCTATTATCAATGCTATTTGACAACGCGGGCAGGGTTTAGCGAGCTGAGCGTCTCCTGCTGCATTCACGCGGGCAACATAGACGGTGGAGCCAGCGGTTCGTACGGCACGCCGGAGAACAGCTTCTTCGGCATGGAAGGTGGCATGAAGGAAAGTGACCGTGGGATTGTTACGTCGTCGATTCGGAGAGGCTGCAACTACCCGTGTGCCAGCCGCTAGAACCGCGCCAACTCTATGTCGGCATTGGGAACGCAGCGCCTGCTTCAACGCCAGTTCAATCATCGTCAATTTCCCAACGCCTTCTGTCAATCGCGATGCGACCCATTTTATGCTAGGGCCTGTATTTCAGTCGCCCTATCTGGAGCTCTCAAACGTATCTTGCCAGTAGTCATGATGAATGCTGCGCATGCCACAAAGTGACGTCTAGTAGACCACCGAGTGTCCATGATCGCAGTGTGTTTACTGAAGGGCACAGGCTGGGCTGCCAGTGACCATGTTCAGGGGAATGTTTAGGTTGCTGACGCCCACTCTGGCAGGCGGGCGCAGCTGTAGAAAATTGGAAAAACAGCACTTTATGGCTCGGGTGGGGTTCTCAGTCAGGTACAAGAACCCCACCCTCGCCCAGGGGAGAATCCGCCCACTGGAGCCGCTTCCGGCGGGCGGACCCTCCCGGACCTTATCCGAAAAGGTCCGGAAGCATCGTTTGCTGCGTGTAGGTACGTAGGCCTGAGTTAGATCCGGCCTCGCGGAGCGGGTTTAACGTCGCCGAAATCCTGCAATCTCGCTTATCCATTACTATCCCCAATCGACATCACCCACACCTGAGTAGCCGGTACTCAAAGTATGACAGAGCCGTCTCGGGTGGTGGATGGTGACCTAGGGCCAATTCGAGGGATGAAGTGATCTGATTGGTGATCTTCCCCTGCGGCACTGCTAAACGGCCGTCTGCCCCTCGTGTAGGGTAGGGCCTAGCCCCAATACCAGTGACTTAGGACTTGCAGATCAATAACTCGCCGTCTTGATCTCCGGTTTGGGGATGCCGAGGCGTGCGGTGAGGTCGGTGAGATCGTCGAGGGTGGCCAGTT
>NZ_JBEXCW010000263.1:0-2247 GCF_040605435.1 Streptomyces sp. NPDC005574 | reverse complement strand
AAACAGCCTCGGCCTCACCATCCGCTTCGACCCGATCGTAGAACCCGTAACCGCCTGACCAGCACCAACTCTCTTCTTTTCGTGTCAGACCCCGTAGGGGACACGGTCTTGGGTGGAGTGCCGTGTACTCATTGGAGAATTGCTTTCTGTTGATTGACTGGATGAGTCGGGCCTGGTCTCCCGGCACCTGAAGTATTCGCTGGGATGTGGGATGTGTGCCTGGCGTGCTTCGGGGGTGGGGATACGGTTTCTTCATGTATCCCTATGGTGTTGCTGTCTTCCGATCCGACCCCCGTTAGGCGGAAGACAGCAACACCTGCTAATGGGCCTGCTGAGTGAGTCTCTTTCGTCTCGAATAGTCGCAGGTGAGGAGTGTGTGGGCGGCTTGCCTCGATCATTCACGTGCGCGCGCCAGCTTGTGGTGATCGGCTGGGGTCTGTGATTCGTCCCGGTTCGTCCTGCGGGTGATGGTGACGGCCTGCCCGGGTGTCGTCTCGGTGGGCGTCGGTTTCCACGGGCCGAGGGTGTTGCGGGGCTTCTCCTTCCACTGGTCGGGACTCGATCGGGGACTCAGTCGGGACCGGGCAGGTCCTGGACGGCGTCCCAGGCTTCGACGACGCGGGCGGAAGCGGGCCAGGCGGGATCGAGTTTCAACTCGCGTCGGCGGGCGTGATCGGCGAGTTTCGCGGGCACGTCCAGGAGTTGGGCCCGCAGACTCGCGGGTTCCGCGCGGGCGAGTTTGCCTGTGGTGGCCAGGAGTTGGAGCCAACGGGCGAGGTCGACGGCCAGGGCGAGCAGCGTGCACCACGCCTGGTTGAGGGCGAAGTACTTGGAGGGCATCAGGTTCAGGGACAGGGCCTTGCCCCGTCGGATCCCGGCCTCGACGTGGGTGTGGGAGCGTGCCCGCGCGTCGAGGAACTGCAGTTGTTCGCCTGGGGTGTTGGTGGCGATGGCCTGGTAGCGGAAGTCGGTCTTCTTCTCGTACGGCTTGAGCTCGCGCTGGTACTTGGGGTGGATGGGTTCGCGGCGCACGATCACCCGCATGCCGGTCGGCCACCCCTTCAGGTCGAGCATGTCGGTGATCTCGGCCAGGGCAGCGTCCTGGCGCGGCTGTCCCTTCGCGTCCAGCGCGGGAGTCCAGGCGGTGGCGGGGACCTTGGCCAGGGCTTTCCAGAAGTCGTCGTCGCGGGTGTGGCCGACGGAGTACTCCCAGCGGTTGGCCGCGTTGCCGGCGCCGCTGGTGATCCAGGCGAGGAAGTCCATCGTGGCTCCGGCGCCGTCGGTGCGGAACAGCACGCGGCGCCTTCGGCGGGTGGGCAGCTGGCGCAGGCCCTCGACGCTCACCGAGATGTGGTCGTCGGCGGTGTTGGAGCCGGCCGATCCCGGCCGCAGCCGGTTGACCAGCAGCTCCTCGGTGTTGTCGAGGAACATCAGCAGGGGATGGTGGCCGTATCCCTTGAAGTTCGCCTCAGCGCCCTCCTTGTCGGAGTGGGTCTGGATCACCGAGGCGTCCAGGTCCACGACCGTGATCCCGGTCAGCTCCCGCCCGTTGACCTTGATCCAGGGGAAGCCTCCGGGCCGCAGATCGATCAGCTGATGCACATGGCCACGGACCCGGGCCCGGACAGAGGCGATCTTCGTCAGCTGGAGGGGGCCGATCTTCTCCAGCGTGCGCCATAGGGTGGACGCCGACGCCGGCCGGCCCAGGACCGGTGACGCCTGGCGCATCACGTCGATCCCCGCCATCGACCGCGCGCCCAGCAGTACCGCGCAAGCTGCCGAGACCAGGACGGTTCCCCGGTCGTGCACCGGTTGGAAACCCCGGCGGACCAGGGCCTGGCCCAAAGCGTCGGTCAGTCCGACCTTGTCCGCGAGACGGCGCACCGGCACTATGCCCGCCTTGCCCACCAGTTTCTTCCCCTTGGTGGACAGCGACAGATCATCCGCCCACTCGGTACGATCCGACACCGGAAGGGTGCCTCCCCTGCGTGTGATCCAGTCCTAGAGAAGCTGAATCATCGCAGGCCGGAGACACCCTTCCTCTGGGATGTGACAGGCAGTCACTGCGCCAACAGTCGCCGTGAATTCATGAGGCTTGGACGGCGGTGCCGATTCGCTGTGTGGAACATCGGGCTCGTCGTAGCAGTCGCCAGGGCATTGTCAGGTTGAGCGGGAGCCCTCGCCGGTGGCATGATCATCTGTCTGGTCGGATCGCCGGGAGGGGCTGCTCGTGGACGCGGTGTCGTA
>NZ_JBEXCW010000262.1:0-2251 GCF_040605435.1 Streptomyces sp. NPDC005574 | reverse complement strand
CATCCGATGCCTCAAACGCTACGTCGCACGAGAGATCTACCGACTCCTCATCCCCACCACGAAGCCCAGCGGACCGGCGACCCCCGCCCCAACCGGACCTTGACATCCATAGGGGCATCAGCACCCCTGAATCGACCCGACTGTCCGTGTTACCGTCGCGGTGGAGGCTCGGATGTGCCTGCCCCCGGACGAGATGTGCGCCGTACCCGGCCCGCCAAGACGACGCACTCAAGGAGACGTCATGGGCGCACGCACCTGCCTGATCGACTTCACCGGGGAGGTCCCCGGCCCTCATGGACTGGAAGTCCGGTGGATCCACGGCTCGCCGTCCGCCAAGCACAACACCGACCCGGACATCCAAGTCCACGCCTACGACGAGCACACGTTCATCCTGCGGCAGAACATGGCGATCGACTACGAGGCGCCGTTCTTGTTCCTGCTCTTCGGCAACGCCCGGGCGGTGCTGATCGACACCGGGGCCACCGCATCGCCCGAGTTCTTCCCTCTGCGCCAGGTGGTCGACGAGCTCATCGATTCCTGGCTCGTCCGTCATCCCCGGCACGGGTACCAACTGCTGGTGCTGCACACCCATCCGCACGGTGATCACATCGCGGGTGACGGCCAGTTCACCGATCGCCCTGACACCACGGTGATCAGCGCGGAGCCGGCCACCGCCTGGCCGTACTTCGGATTCGCCGACCACCCCGATGCCGTGGCGCAGATCGACCTCGGGGGCCGGGTGCTGGAATGTCTGGCCACCCCGGGCCACCACGAGGCCGCCGTCACGTTCTACGACGCGTGGACCGGGTTTCTCCTGACCGGCGACACCGTCTACCCCGGCCGCCTGTACATCACGGACTGGCAGGCATTCAGCCGGACGATCGATTGCTTGATCGACTTCTGCGACCTCCGGACGGTTACCCACGTACTCGGCTGCCACATCGAGATGACCGGGCAGCCGGGCGTGGACTATCCGATCCGCACCGTCTACCAGCCCGACGAGCCCCCACTGCAGATGACCACCGGCCACCTGCGCGACATCCGCGAGGCGCTGAAGCAGGTCGGCGACCAGCCCAGCCACCGCGCCTTCCCGCTGTTTATCTTGTGCCCCGAGGCATGAGCGGCACGGACAAGATCGGGTCCCGTCCCGGCTCCCCGGCGGCGAGGACGGCAAGCCGACGAGTGGTGCCGCCGGCCGGGGTCCGGGTCGTTCGCGGCTCGGCGTTCGTCGATCCCCGCGATCCGGACAACGGTCTGGGCAACCCCTTCGCTGTCGTCGTGAGCGCCGACGTGGCGGCGTTGAGCACAGCCCAACGCCAGGCGCTGGCCCGGCGCACCGGCGCCCCCGAGACCATCTTCGTCGATGCCGTCCGCCGACGGAATGGGCTGCTCTGCCCTTCCGGGTACGAGCTCGACCTGACCGTCCTGACACCGACCGGGAAGGCGCTCGGAGCGTGCGCCCACGGCTTCATCGGTACCGTGCACGCGCTCACCCAGACCGGGGCCATCACCGCAGGTCTTGATCTGCTGATCACCACGTCGTCGGGCGGATCGGCGCGGGCTTCGCTCTCCAGCGGCGGCACGGTCATGCTGCAATTCGACTCCAGTGAGCCCTTGATCGCGTACGGCCGCGAACAGGCACTCGAAGAGATCTTCCACGTGCCACTACCGTCCCTGGCCGACGGGCTGCCGGTCCTGTCCGTTGGCTCCCCCAAGCTGACCGTCGAGGTGACGCCCGGCGCCTTCGTCCGACTGCAGCGACAACTGGACGGTCTGGACTACGACCGGCTCATGGCCCTGCAACGCGAGCTGGACGTCAACGGGATCCACCTGTTCTGCCGCAACGACATCACGGGTATGCCCGAACATGCGATCCAGACGAACGCATACCTCGGCCGGAATCTCGCGGTGGACCGGGCCACCGGCGTTTCAAGCGCGGCCCAGGTCAGCGCCGACCCCCGCATCCACGCAGGCCGACAGTTGCAGGTCACCCAATACACCCAGACCGGCCGCTCAGCGGTCCTCACCCTGGCCAAGGGGGAAGGGCGCAGCGTCTGGGTGGGCGGTGCCGCAAACCTACTCGATCACCCCACTGCACACCCCGGCTCTTCCTAACCCAGTCAGTTCGCCGTGCGGGCCGCACGGTCCGACGCGGAAGTGTCATGAATCAGGTGTGGATCTCCTCGAAGGAGTCACCTGATGAGTACGACGACTGATCACCTGATCGAGTCCGTGGACAGCGTGTCGCTTG
>NZ_JBEXCW010000261.1:0-2270 GCF_040605435.1 Streptomyces sp. NPDC005574 | reverse complement strand
CCGGATCGGCGTATACGGCCACACTCGCGATCCCCGCGTCCCGGCACGCCCGGGCCACACGGACAGCGATTTCGCCACGGTTGGCGATGAGCACCTTGCGCACGATGAGGCTCCCTCCTTGAAACAAGCCGAGTTTAGGGACTGCCGACACGGCACTTCGACCCGTCCCCGATGGTGAGCTTGCCCACACGGAGCGTGATTCGAGGCTCGCTCGACCGGGAAATCCCTTGTCGCACCTCGGCACGCAGGACTCCTCCCGGAAACCCTAGCCCTCTGATGTGGTCAAGGTCTCTGTGAGAGCGTGCTGCGGCCCACTCGGTTTCTTTGTGGAGTCCCTACGAATGGCCCAATGATTCTTTGCCTTCCGCAGAACCCTTGTCCCGCGGTTTACCCGTTAGTAGCGTTCACGATGTCTCGAACGTACTTGGGGTAACAGGAAGCGTGCTCGCGCGACAGTTGAAAGTGGGTGGGACCGGTGGTGCGCAGGCCGGTGGCGTGGATCGTGGCGGTCGTGCTGTTCGCCGAGGCGATCGGGATCGCCGCACTCAACTGGTTCATGGGGATCGTGGTCGACCGCCAGAAGATGTCGCTGGCGGGCCTCGACCCCGACGTGATGTCGATGTCGTCGAAGATCGGCGGGGTCGTCTTCGGTCTCTACTTCGCGCTGTGCGGCCTGGTCGCGCTGCTGGTGGCGCTGCGGAACCGGCGGCCGGCGGGGGTCGGCCGCATCCTGCTGATCAGCGCCGCCGTGGTGCACGCCCTGCTGGGCGCCTTCACCTGGGGGCTGGTCGGCTGGAACGCGTGGCTGTTCATGGTGCTGGTCTTCGCGCTGATCGTGCTGCTCCTGATGACGTACGACGCGCAGCAGCGGTCGGTGGCCGACGAGCCCGCCGACGCCAAGGGGGACGGGGGCTCCCCGCTCACGCCTCCGCCGGCGCCCACAACTCCGTGATGCCGACGCCCAGTCGGCCCAGCAGTCGGCGGACCAGGGGCAGGCTGATGCCGATCACGTTGCCGTGGTCGCCGTCGATGCCGTCGATGAACGGCGCCGAGCGGCCGTCCAGGGTGAAGGCCCCGGCGACGTGGAGGGGTTCGCCCGAGGCGACGTAGGCGGCGATCTCCTCGTCGGTCGGTTCACCGAAACGGACGACGGTGGACGCGGTCGCCGACACGTGCCGCTCGCTCGCCGTGTCCCAGACGCAGTGGCCGGTCTGCAGGGTCCCGGCACGGCCGCGCATCGACTTCCAGCGGGCGGTGGCCTCCTCGGCGTCCGCGGGCTTGCCCAGCGCCGCGCCGTCGAGGTCGAGCACGGAGTCGCAGCCGATCACCAGCGCGCCCCGGACCTCCGGCCTCGCCGCCACGACGGACGCCTTCGCCTCGGCCAGGGCCAGGGCCAGTTCGGCCGGCGTGGGCGCGCTCACGGCGTCCTCGTCGACCCCGCTCACGATGACCTCGGGGTCCAGTCCGGCCTGGCGCAGAAGGCCCAGCCGGGCGGGGGACTGGGAGGCGAGGACGAGTCGGCGGCGCGGCTGATCAGTCATGCGGCCAGGGTATCGGCGCGCCGGTGGCCCCTCACCCCGGTCCCTCCCGGTGGTTCACCTCAGCCCGATGACGATCATCACGAGCACCATGGCCAGCGCCATCAGAACGCCCAGCCGCCGGAGCATGTTCTGCGTGTCACGCAGTTCCTTCGGCGGCTCGTTGTCAGGGTCGGACCACAGCATGCCTTCGAGCTTGCGTCGGCCCGGGGGCCGTACGCCTGAGTACGCGTACTCAACTTCGCGGGCGGGCGGCCCCAAGGCACCGGAGCCCCGCGCACGAGGAGGGCCCCGCGCACGAGGAGGGCCCCGCGGACGAACTCCGCGGGGCCCTCCGTGCCGGCCGTCGTCGTACGGTCCGCCCGGCGCGTGCTCAGCCGGGCCAGTACGTGCGGGCCCACGCCGTCCCGCCGGGCTGGGGCAGCCGGCGGGACGCGATGCGGGCCGGGTCCGACCACGCGTCACGCGGGGCGGCCACACCCTCCGGGGCGGCCGCCGCCACCGCGGCGCGGGCCCGGACCACCGCCAGTGCGGCGGCCAGCTCCTCCGGGGTCGGATTGCCCCGGACAACCTTGATCGTCATGAACGGCTCCTCGGTGTCGGACGGCGCCTGTTGCCTGTTGGCTGTCGCGGCGCCAGTGCCGTGACCGGAAGGGTTTGCCGGGAAGCTCGCGGCGTCCGGTGCGGTGCGTCGCAAGGCGGAGCATCGCCCGCGTACTGGATGTACTCGGG
>NZ_JBEXCW010000260.1:0-2290 GCF_040605435.1 Streptomyces sp. NPDC005574 | reverse complement strand
GACACGCGACGGCCCCATCCCCAACCATCAGGGACAAAAGGGGCGAACCGACCAACCGGTCAGCAGCTCACAACCCCTGACGAATCGAGGTCAACACCGGTTGGTCGAGTACTGATAGTTCTTGCTCGAGGCCGCGACACTGCGGTCGCGGGTGGGCACCCGCGTGCCATTCCCAGGGAAAGGTGTAGCGTCAGGAATTTCGCTGAAATGAGCATCGATTACTCACCCCGGCAGATGCCGGGGCCTCGTATGGGTAGCAGCAGGAACTACCTCAACGGCGGAAGCGGGAACAGGCGAACGACTACCGTCCGCCTACCTGCGACAAACCGTGCGACTCTCCAAGGATCATATACACTATGCCTAACGTCGGACACCGCGCGCCCCGGCGTCACCGGTGGCCTTGGCTGATTCTCGCGGTGTCGGCTGCCTTCGCGGCCGCTGCCACCTACATCATCCACTGGGAACCCTTTGCTCCTGATTCCTCTGTCGTCGATCCGTATGCTGTCGCTGAGGCTCGCGCCTTTCTTTTCGACTGGGCCGGGAGTAATTTCAGCGGT
This sequence comes from Streptomyces sp. NPDC005574, assembly GCF_040605435.1. Taxonomy (NCBI): domain Bacteria; kingdom Bacillati; phylum Actinomycetota; class Actinomycetes; order Kitasatosporales; family Streptomycetaceae; genus Streptomyces; species Streptomyces sp. NPDC005574. Next base: position 1,733 of record NZ_JBEXCW010000260.1, on the reverse strand, counting down.
GCCGGAGGCCATACCGACAACCCACAGCAGGCGGAATCTGTACTGACCAAATTCAATCAGGGGTTGGATATCAAGGAGCCCGACCTGACTGTCGGGCATGCCTCTGTTTCTAAAGATGGCTCGATCACAGTTCCCTTTGCTGCGAAGATGCCGATCTCCGGACTGGGTATCTGGGACTATCAGTCATCGCTACCAATGCACCAGAGCAAGAACGGAACCTGGAAGGTTCACTGGCAACTTTCCCTTGTTCACCCGCATCTAAGTGACACTGCCAAGTTTCACCTAGACCGAGAGCCGCGCGGCGTCGCAGCTATTGATCGCCACGGCAGGCCTCTCTCCAGCACGGCGCATCCCTCATTGAGCACGATGCTGAACCAAGGTGGCCGCGGTGCCATCCGCCTCATCGACCGTGTCACCGGAACACCCAAGGGAACCGAGGTCAGGTTCGGCGGAAGTCCAGTAAGAACAACGATCGACGCCACCTGGCAAGCCGCGGCTGAAAGGGCGCTCACCACCCAGGCTGCCGAGAAGAACGCGGCCCTCGTTGCGCTACGACTTGACAACGGCCAAGTCTTGGCAGCCGCGAACTCGCCCTCCACAGGTTTCAACCGTGCCTTTTCTGGAACCTATGCGCCCGGCTCCACCTGGAAGGTGGTTACAAGTGGCGCTCTCCTCCTAAAGAAAGCAATCACGCCCGCCGACATTGTCGACTGCCCAGAATACATCATCGCTGGAAAACAGTTTCACAACGTTGAGGGATCTCGACAGCGTAATGCCACTTTTCTTGAAGACTTCACTCACTCCTGTAATACTGCCTTTATCAGTCTGCGTGACAAGCTCAGAGATAATGAGATTTCCCAGATCGCGAAGAAATATTTCGGAATCGGGCAGGTCTGGCAAACCGGAATCCATTCCTATGACGGATCCGTCCCAGCAAATGGGACGGAAGCGGACAAGGCCGCTGCTATGATCGGTCAGGGAAAGGTGCTGGCCAATCCGCTGATCATGGCATCCGTTACCGCAACCGCCGCCTCGGGCACTTTTCACCAACCCATCATCCTCAGCGACGCCGGGGATGTGACGAATACCACCGCACTTCCTCACAGCGTCGTGATGCAACTGCGGAAAATGATGCACGCCACCGTCACTAGTGGCACCGCAACCATATTGTCCGATCTGCCCGGTGAAATTGGCGCCAAGACTGGAACAGCGGAGGTTAGCGAGCAACAGCCTAACAACGGCTGGTTGGTCTCCTACCGCGGAAACGTCGCCATTGCCTGTCTTGTCGAAGGGGGAAACACGGGCAGTGGCTCCGCTGGACCCGTTGTGCGTGATCTTCTCGCCGCCATTCCCGTTGATCCGTCTTGATTGAAGCGTCAAAAAAACTCTCAGAGTGAAAATTTGCTGCTCTACTGCATACATAAATTCGGTGTTGTCAGGTTGAGTTGAGTGGAGGTCTTCTCCGGTGGCATGATCATCCGATCGGTTGGATCGCCGGAGGGGCTGCTCGTGGACACGCCGTCGTACCGGGGTTTTCGCTTCCCGCCGGAGATCATCAGCCACTGTGTGTGGCTGTAGCCAATGCCGAAAAGGTAGGCATGTTGCCTGGTTGTCAAGCAGCAGGGGGCGTGCTGCGCTGGGGAGGCAGGAGAACAGAACGGGACCTTCGGTAGTTGAGTCGTCGACCAAGAAGACCAACACTGGAGGTCCCGTTGTCGGAGCAGTGTGGCACG
>NZ_JBEXCW010000259.1:0-2311 GCF_040605435.1 Streptomyces sp. NPDC005574 | reverse complement strand
TGTTGTGCATGTATGTTTGCAGGCATGGAGTTGCTGCGTATGTCCAAGGCTGCCAAGCGTCTGGGTATCCACCCGATGACGCTTCGCCAGTGGGCTATCGACGGCAAGATTCCGTTTTCGTGGGTCGGTCGTGAGCGCCGGTTCTCCTCGGTGGATGTGGACAACATGAAGCGCGGCAGCGACTCCGCAACCTCCCGCCCGAGGCGGGAGGTTTTGTATGTGCGCGTGTCCGGCTCGTCCGGGCAGGAGTCTTCGCTGGCCGCGCAGGAGGAGGAGTTGCGGGCCACCGCCTCGGGCGAGGTCGTGAAGGTCGTCAGGGACCGTGGCTCGGGCCTGCGGGAGAACCGGCCCGGGATCAACCGGGTGTTGGCGATGGTCTCCGACGGTTCGGTGACGGTGGTGCGTGTGACGCATGAGGACCGGCTGGCACGGTTCGGGGTGGGCTGGCTCAAGCGCCTGTTCGCCGTGTACGGCGTCAATCTGGAGGTCCTGCACCCGAAGAAGTCCGGTGGCCGGGACGAATTGCTGGAGGACTTCGTTTCCCTGGTCACCACGTTCGCCGGTCGTCTGTACGGGATGCGGTCGGCCAAGGCCCGTAAGCGACTGCTCACTGAGACGGGCCAGTGCCCGGATGGTGACCGGTGAGCCGGAAGCTGCCGCTCACTGAGGGCGAGACCTCCCGCACCGCGTGCGCTCGCGGACTTCTGCGCACCGGCGTGGATGAGAAGACCGGTGAACTCCTGACCGGCGCTGTACTGGCGGAGCGTGTCGGCTGGGCCGCCGAGTTGGTGTCCGGCATGGTCGGCGTGCTGATGGCTGGGCACTGGAACACGGCTGACGTTGATGTTCTCGCGTCCGGTGAGGACGCGGGCGGCCGTAAGCTGCCGTCGAACGCTTGGATGGCTATGCGCCGTCTGGGCTGGACCGTCACCGCCCCCGAGGGCGTCAAGGTCAACGACCGGGTCGTGCGCATGGCTCAGGAACAGGCCGGGCGTTCCCTGCGATCGGCGAAATGGCGCGCCGATCTGAGCGCCGGGGTACTGGCCGTGTGGCCAGCAGATCCCGCCAAGCGCACGCCCGCCGAGTGGGATCAGGTCCGCGAGGCCACGCCCGGGGGCCGTTTCCTGCCGTCGAGTGTGATCAAGTCCCGCACCCGTCAAGTGGCCGCGTTCGCCCGCAAGCACGGTCGGCTCCCGGCCGATGTGTTCGAGATGGAGCCCGAGCCCCGCGTGGCGCGGATGCTACTGCTGTCCGCCTGCGACGGGCAGCAGGCCGCCATCGAACGCGCCGACGAGCCAGGCCGGGCGCTGCTGCGACTGCAACTGCCGACCCGGCCCGATCCGCGTTCCTACGCGGACTGGACGTGGGTGGCCTGCCCGATCTCGCTGCCGCCCACTGTTCCGGCCGGCGCGGTCCTGCACCTGCCCACCCTCCGCGTGTCCGGTGACCGGGTGCGCGCCGATCTCGCCTACACCCACGCGGTCCCCAAAACCGCCCGCACCGGACACATGGTCGCGCTCGGCGTGGACTGGGGCCTGAACACCCTGCTGTCCGCCGGAGCAGCCCGGCTCCACGATGACGGACAAATCACCGTTCTCGGGGCTGGCGCCCAGTTCCGGGCCGCCGGAGTCCTGGCCAAGCAACACCGGCTCCGCCGACACAGCGAACGCCTCCACGCCAAAGCCGATCAGTACCAGCGGATCACCGACGGTCACGCACCCGATCCGGCCCTGATCGGCAAGCATGCCGTCCTGCGTGATGAGATCCGGCACGTGTCCGACCGCCGCTCGAACCTCAACGATGCTCTCGCCTGGACTGCCGCCCGCTGGGCCGTCGATCAAGCCGTCACCGTCGGGGCCAGCGTCATCTACCTGGAAGACCTGCGGTCGATGGAAGCCAAGGGCATGGGCCGCACGCACAACACGCGCATGTCCCAGACCGTGCGCGGACAGATCGCCGACCGTATGCGGCACCTCGCCGCCGAGACCGGCATCGCTGTCGTCACCGTCCCGGCCCGCAACACCTCCAAGCACTGCCCCCAGTGCCTGACCCCGCTGCGACACCGCAAAGCCCCGGACCGGCCCACTGTCGCGGGCTGGAAGTGGGCCATCTGTCCCAACCGTGATGGCTGCGGCTGGCAGGGCGACCGCGACCACGGGGCGTGGCGGCGTATCGCCGCACGCGGCCTGACCCACCAGACAAAAACCGTGATCGACCGCACCAGCGCAGCCATGGTCATCCGCTTGGTGGTGGACAAGCTTGAAACCCGAGCGGTCATCACGCCCGCGAAGACCAGCCGGGACCGGTCCAA
>NZ_JBEXCW010000258.1:0-2396 GCF_040605435.1 Streptomyces sp. NPDC005574 | reverse complement strand
CAACCACCCTCGGTGCCGTGGAACCCGAGCGCAGCCGCAGCGACACGCGACGGCCCCATCCCCAACCATCAGGGACAAAAGGGGCGAACCGACCAGCCGGTCAGCAGCTCACAACCCCTGACGAATCGAGGCCGACGCGACAGCCGGGCCACCAGCCTGCCCACCATCAGTTCCGGAAAGCAAAGGGTCCACCGACTCCGCCGGCGGACCCTCAAGAAAGATCGAGGCTAGGAACAATAAATGGAGGCTCCGGAAATGAGAAGATGGGTTGGGAGAATTGTTAGTTCTCCCAATACCTTTGCCAGGCTGGTTTCGTCACTGTGCGCGCTCTGAACGCTTCACGGACGTGCGATGGGTCGCTTGTGCTGACATGGTGCAGCCACTCGAGTTGCCATTTGACCTCTTCCTGCTCCGCACGGTCCTGTTCGTTCTTATCGCCATAAGTATGAGCTGCACGGGCAACCTCAGCGCTTGCGAAGTTCGCGGCAGCCTCCGCTTCTTGGGGGTTGCCTGACTGCGCTGCTTTTAACGTGTGGGATGCAGCAACAATCACGCCGAACGGCACGTCGATGCTTTGCTTGAGGTCATCGCAGTAGCCTCCCGCTTCCTCGTCGAGGGTATCGGCCAGGCAGGTAGCGGTAGCCTGGTGGGCCGTCTCACCGGAAGCTAGATTCCAGGCGGTCTTGACTGCTTCCCACACATCACCGCGATACGGTGCGGCACAGGCCAAGTACAAGTCGAAGACTCGCTCGGTAACACCTGCCGCGAAGGCGGCGCACTGTTGGGGGGACATCTTGAGTAGGATGGCGAAATGTGATTTCGGCAGCATACTGCGGCTCCATTGGTGCAATTTTGATAGCGGTGGGGAGTGGAATAGGTATCATACATGAGGCGCTTTGTGAACCTAGGAACCTCGGAGTAATGATTCAGCGGGACATCGGACGTACCACTACGACAATAGCCAGGCATTCCGCTTTATCCGCCCCGGTCACAACCTATGCATGTCCCGGATATTTAGGCGGCTCGCCAATCAGCCGAAGAAGCACTCCGCTTGGACGGTCACACTCCAACTGCTGGGGGCAAGCTGCTGGGAAGTCGAGGAACGCTTCACTCAGTTGGCATGGTAATCGGCAGCCCAGGAAGTCATGGCCGTGTCAGCACTGCCCATGGCAGCTACCTGCAATGAACCGGTGCCGCTGAAGCTCATGCCTATCGGCGGCTGCCATGCGGAAGAAGTTACGGCCTCCGGGGTCTGGGCAAAGCTCGGGGTCATGGAGATGCCAATCAAAGCAGAAGAAGCCAGAGCGGCAATTGCCACGTGGCGCGCGTTTCGAGCGATGGCGTACATAAACAGGCTTCCCTTTCGTCGTGAAACCGATCAAGAAGATAGCAGAAAGTGACATGTCTGTTGCGCAGGGTAGGTACACTTTCGGACAGATGTCTCCGATTATCGGAGTGTCTCTGCAGCGGTAAGGCGTCCCACTCTCGAGAGCCAGGACGGCGAGGGCCTGTGTGAAGTCGTGATCATTCTCGGGCTTCTGGTCCTGTGCGGTGGCGGGACCTGGTAGGACGCTGGGTATGACACGTAGGCAACCCCCAGCAGCAAGAGCGACGGCGCATCAGGCGACGGCGCAAGCTCCGCCTGAACCAGGCCCTGCTCGGCAGACCCCGGGGCGGAGTGACGAGCAAGATTCATCTGGCCGCTGACCACAAATGCCGTCCGCTGTCACTCGTACTGACTGCAGGGCAGGCCGCCGACAGCCCGCGCAGTTCCTCCCCGTGCTGCACCAGATACGGGTCCGTCTGCCTGTCGGCCGGCCTCGGACCCAGCCCGGCGCTGTCGCCCCCTACAAGGCCTACTCGTCCCGCGCTAACCGCCTTTACCTGCAGAAACGTGGCATCAAAGCAGTGTTGGCTGCCACTCAAAATCGTGATGGGTTTGCCACTCGCGATGGTGATGTTCGGGGATGAAGAGAGCCCGCTGGTGGTTTTCCAGCGGGCTGTTTGATCTTCATGGTGTCACTGGGATGTTGAGGGTGCCGATGGTGGGCGCGGTCGTCATTCGGCGGTGACTTCGGCGACGGCGGCGCGTGCGCTGGTCTCGTCGACGATGGGCTTGCCCTCGGCGTAAGCGGACAGCAGGGCCTGGACGGCGAGGTTGTTGACGGCGCGGGGATAGCCGCGGGCGGTGTCGTGGATCAGGGTGATCGCGTCGTCGGTGAACAGGGTGTCGGTGCGTCCGGCGAGTGCGAGGTGGTGGACCAGGTAGGAACTGGTCTCCTCGCCTGTCATGGACGGCATGGGCATTGTCAGGTTGAGCGGGAGCCCTCGCCGGTGGCATGATCATCTGTCTGGTCGGATCGCCGGGAGGGGCTGCTCGTGGACGCGGTGTCGTA
>NZ_JBEXCW010000257.1:0-2415 GCF_040605435.1 Streptomyces sp. NPDC005574 | reverse complement strand
CGACGGCGAGATCCACACCCCGCCGCTCGCCTCCGGCTGCCTCGCCGGTATCACCCGGGCGCTGGCCGCCGAGTGGACCGGCGCCAAGGAGACCGACCTGCCGCTGGACGTCCTGGAGCGGGCCGAGGAGATCTTCCTGACCTCCACCCTGCGGGACGTACAGGCCGTGCACCGCGTCGACGACCGCCAACTCACCGGCACGCCGGGCCCGGTCACCGCCAAGGCCATGCGCGTCTTCGACGAGCGGTCCGGGGACGACCTCGATCCGTGAGCCGGGACGCCGCCGCGGACGCGGTGAGCCGCGGGGGTTACGGGGCTGCCCGGTCCCGTGATTCCTCAAGGGTCTTCACCCGATCCTCGTGACGCCGACGATCCGCCCGCGCCGTGATCCTCGCGGCCGGAGCGTCGGCCCGCTCGCACCGCCGGGTGCGCGAGCCGCAGGGCCCGTGCTCGTCGGCTCGTCCCGCGCTTCTCACCGATATTCGGCTGACCCGATGCCTCGCGCCGGGTAGAACTCCCCTGATGACCACGACTCTGCGGCCGACCGAGCCGCTTCAGCACGCCGCCGACGGGACGCGATCGCGTCGCTACCAGGTCTGCGTGAACAGCCGTCCCGTCGGCGCGATACACCTCGGCACGAGTCCCACGTTCGGTCCCACGGTGGTACGGATCCTGGACCTGCGCATCGAGGAGCCGGACCGGCGGCGCGGCCGGGGCACGGTGGCGGCGCTGGCCGCCGAGGAGGTGGCCCGCGGCTGGGGCGGCCGGCGGATCGAGGCGTCGGTGCCCGCCGATTCCGAGGCGGCACTGCGGATGGCTACGTCCCTCGGCTACGTCCTGCGCAACCGCACCATGGAGAAACCCCTCGGCGACACCCCGCCCGAACTGCCCGCCGGGAGCCGGGGCCGGGCGATGACACCGGCCGAGTTCGAGGTCTGGCGGGAACACGAGAAGGAGGCCTACGCGCGGGACTGGATCGAGCGCGGTGTCCCCGAGGAGCAGGCCCGCGCCAAGGCCGAGAAGGACCAGGCGACCCATCTGCCCGACGGCCTGGCCACCGAGGGCATGCTGTTCAGCGTCCTGGAGCACGAGGGAACGCCGGTCGGCACGCTGTGGACGGGTTCCCGCGACGGCCGGGCCTTCGTCTACGACGTCGAGACCGACCCGCGCTACCGGGGCCAGGGGCACGGCAGGACGCTGATGCTGCTCGCGGAGGCACAGGCCGTCGCGGCGGGCCGGCCGGCCATCCGCCTGAACGTCTTCGCGGGCAACCCTCCCGCCGAACGCCTCTACGAGTCACTCGGCTACGGGACGACCGCCCGCCACGTCTACAAGGAGCTGTTCTGAGACGCCGGCGCCCCGCGGGTCACGCGCCCTCGGCGAGCAGCCGGTCCGCGATCTCCTCGACGCGCTCGCGCAGCCCCTCCTGGCTCTTGCCCCCGTCGAGGCGCTCGCCGCCGATGACATAGGTGGGCGTGCCGGTGACGCCGATCGCCTTGCCCTCGGCCTGGTCGGCGTCCACGATCAGGATGTGCCGGCCGTCGATCAGCGCGGTGTCGAACTCCTCCGCGTCCAGGCCGAGTTCACGGGCCACCTCGACGAGGAGCGGCTCGCCCTCGCGGTCCAGCTCGGTCACCCGGCCGAGCACGGCCTCGACGTACGGCCAGCCCTTGCCCTGCTCTACGGCCTCCTCGGCGGCCTGCGCTGCGGCGAAGGCGTACGTGTGCTTCTCCAGCGGGAAGTGCCGCAGCCGCACCTCCAGGCGGTCGCCGTACCGGGCACGCAGGGCACGCAGGTCGTCCAGCGCGCTGTGGCAGTCCGGACACTGCAGTTCGCACCAGACGTCCAGAACGGGGACGGCGGGCCTGGCGGGGGAGGAGTCGCTCATGCGCCCAGTCTTCCAGCCCGGACCCGTACACCCCAACCGGACCGATCGCACGCCCCGCGTGATCCGCCGAGGGCCCCCCGCGGACGTACGGCGTCGACCGGCACCTGCGGAGGAGCCGACCCGGAGATGTCCCTGATGTCGGGCCGGAGCATGGCCCGGCGGGGTGCGGACGGTGCAGGATGGAAGGGACGAAGTGCCCCGCCCGACCGAACCCTGCCTGGAGGACCGGATGATTGCCGAGACCGTCTGTTCCGCCGTCTCCGCGGCCGGCCTGGGCATCGCGGTGGTGACGGCGTACCGCAAGCGCTTCCTCGCGGCCGCCCGCATCGCGGCCTACTCCCTCGTGCCCGTCGGGCTGGTGATGACCGGCGTCGTCGGCTGGGCCGCCGACACCGCGTTCAGTCCCACGGCCTGGGCGGGCTTCGCCGTGCTCGGCGGGGCCTGGGCCCTGTTCGCGACCACCCGTGCCGTGGAACGCCGGCGCGGCGGGCGCGGCGGGCGCGGCGAGCGCCGGGAAGCCGGAGCGG
>NZ_JBEXCW010000256.1:0-2427 GCF_040605435.1 Streptomyces sp. NPDC005574 | reverse complement strand
GTCACACACGAGGTTCGGAAAGAGAAAGACCTCTGAGGGTCTGCGAGAGGATCAGTGCCAAGGGTGTATTTTGCGGAGCCCAGCACGATCGTTCACTCCAACTTTTCGGTAGATTCGGTACAGGTGATTACTGACCGTGCGGATCGAAATAACCAAGTGGGCGGCAATCTCTTTGTCGCTCAAACCCCTGACGGCCAGAAGGGTGATTTCGCGCTCGCGTGCGCTCAGCGGTCGCAACTCTTCAAGTTGTTGCAAGGCAGGAGAAACGGCTCCTTCGCAGTGCGCGTAGTGGGTGGATGCCTGCAGACGGGCAGCACTCGCCGCCCGCTCACTGCCAGCGCTTCGATGGAGGCGGGACAAATCGGCGAAGGCCTCGGCGGCATACAGGTCGGCGCCCGTAGCCGCGAAGCCTGCTGCGGCGCGTTGGAGTAGTTTGCCGTCCTTCGTAGCAATCGCCCTGCAGTGGTCGAGTCGTGCTCGCATGAAAGGCCCTTGAACAGGGGCTTCCCAGTAGTCGGCGGCGTGCTCGGCCAGGCCGAGCCGGGCCATCTCATGCACCAGGATAGCAACGTCGCCATATGCGCCACGGCTGAGGTGTGACTCGACAGATGCCAGGAGCAGGCGTAGTGCCTCGGATTGGTCCGCAAGGGTGCTGGCATGCCAGGCACGGGCTACAGCGAGATAGGATGCGAAGTGCGACGCTGTATCGACCGGCAGCTCAGCAGCAGCATGGGCGGCAGCAGCCCGGTCCGGCAACACTGCCGTAGCAAGAGCGTTGGATATCCTCGCCCGCTGGCGCCACTGCTCCCAGCCCGCGTCATAGGCGGGAGTCAATGTAAAATAGGGAAGCGCTTGTCGGGGACGGCCGCGTTCGAGCAAGACCATGCCGAGGGCCAGCCCTCGCCGTGCATCGATCTTTACACGGCCGCTTTCAACGGCAGTTCCGTAGACACGAACCAAAGAGTCGTATGCTTCAGCGAGTCGGCCGGCATCAGCGAGTGCTGAGGCATGTACCTCCTCGAGAGAGTCGGCGTGGAAGACACCTGCAGGATCGCGACTTTCAGCCAGATCACTCGCTAGTTGCTTATACAGGCGCAAGGCATCTTCAGGTCGTCCAGCGTGGCACAGGGCGACGATGGCGAACAGGCCCGCCTCGATTCGTAGAGCCGGGTCAGAGTGCTTAAGCAGTCCTTCGCACGTCTTGAGTGTCTCACCAAAACGACCTTGTAGGTATCCGGCCATTGCGGTATAGAGCGCGCCACGGGGGCCGGGCACGCAGGTAGCTAGAGATTCCGCTTCTTTGAATCGCCCTTGCAGTAGAAGTCCCCGAACGCGCACCTCGTCCAGCTCCGGGCCGGAACCAACCGAGTTCAGTACCTGATCGGCGGTTTCGAATTCCCCCAGCGCTACCAGCGCCCGCCCATATGCGGCTGCTGTAGCATTTCCCGGATCGGTGCGCCACGCGGCTTTCGCGAACCGGACGCCGGCGCGCAGGTCCTGTGTGTGATGAGCAAACCGGGCAGCCTTAACGAGCTGCACTGAGCTGGTCGGCAATGACGCTTGTAGCCGCCATTCAGCCAATCGCAATTGATCGCTCGGCCTGCGGCCTGGCCACGCTTCATAGACGTCGATCCACTGCTCGATGAGATTTCGCCGGCGGATCAGCGAAAGGTGATGTTGGATAAAATGTCCGGTCATCGGGTGATCAAGGCGCACGACTATCGAAGCCTCGGACGCATGGAGAGTTGACAAAGACGGTTCCGACGAATCCGTGCGGATCAAACTCAGTTCTTCCAGGCGGAGTAGGACAGAGTCGCTGGTCAATTCTTCAAGTAGCTCCAGTGGTACCGGCTCGGCCAACGCCACCAGTTCCACAGCACGTCGCTCCTGACTGTCCAACTGGCACATGCGACGCCTGATCAGGTCATTTAGGGCCGGAGAATAAGGAATACCCTCGGTGAGGTGCCAGCCTCGCCCATGGCGCACCAACATTCCCTTAGCATGAGCGGCGTAGATCAATTCATGCAAAAGTTGAGGGCTACCTCCCGCCAGATCAGCTATACGCGAAGCACTGTCGTGTAGCAATTGCCCGCCCAGCAGTTCGGCTGCCAGCTGGCGGGATGCCTCAATGCCGAGAGGAAGCACATCCAAACGGAGCAGGTACTGGTCTTTCCATAGATCTGTGATGGCTGGCGGAGGCTGAATATCGGCATCCACGGTAACGATCAAATCTACGCTGCGACGCTGGGCTAGAGTCTTGAGTAGTTCAGCTGTATTGGAGTCCAGCCGATGTGCGTCATCGACCAAGAGCAGGGGGCCACGGCCGCGGGCTGGGGAGGGTGTCAGTCGCTGAAGTTCAACCGGCCGTACGGGAATGAGGATCCGGTCACGTAGTGGCTTTTCGGCAGGCAACGCCTCAGCCACTTT
>NZ_JBEXCW010000255.1:0-2440 GCF_040605435.1 Streptomyces sp. NPDC005574 | reverse complement strand
GTGACACGCCACCTCAGCGTGCTCACAGGCATTTCCGCAGATCAACCCGCATTTTCGTGCCCTAGTCGGCACCACTAACTGTGGAACTCAGGCTGCACGCAGAGTCGAATTGCAGCAGAAACCGAGAGGGGCGCCAGCTGTAGCTGGCGCCCCTCTCGGCATGTCTCGGCCGGCGTGTGGAGCTTATCCGGGATCCATACGCCGGGGCTCCGGCCAGCCGTCGGCGGGGTGGCGCGCCGGCTGCAACCAGCCCCCGCCGGTAACAGTCTTGATCGGGTATGGGAGTACCTACGAGCAAAACCCGGCCGTCGGCGAGAGCACGCCAACGCGACGCATCATCGTCTGCAACCAGAAAGGGGGAGTAGGCAAGACCGCCGTCACAGCCGGCCTGGCCCAGGCACTGGCAGAAGACCCCCAGCAGTGGACAGACAAGACCAGCAGCCCGCAAGACCTCGCCCGGTGGGCAGCCCGACTGGGACTCCGCGTCCTCATGGTCGACTACGACCCCCAGGGCCACCTCTCCCACCAGCTTGGACTTAAAGCCATTCCAGCCGGCGGGGAAAGCCTCATCACTCACATGCTCAACAGGGAGCAGGCGCACACCCCCCTGATCGACCTCACCGTTGTCATAGACGAAGGGCGTTTCGGCGACCGACTGCGGATCCTGCCCGCAGCGTTCGATGCCTTCCTGCTCGACTCTGGCCTCACCATGTTCCGCGGACCCCGGCACGCAGCGCTCGAGCGAGCCCTGGCACCGCTGGAAGAGGACTTCGACGTCATCGTCATCGACTCCCCACCCAGCCTCGGACTGGCGATGGACGCCGCCATCTACTACGGCCGGCGCCGTGACGGTGAAAAACCAGGCTCCTCTGGCCTGGTCATCCCCGTCGAAGCCGAGGACACCTCCGCGCAGGCCTACGGGATGCTCATCAACCAAGTCGTGTCCCTCGCCGCCGACTACGACATTGAGGTGGAACAGCTCGGGCTAGTGGTCAACAAGTACGACTCCCGCCGCGGCTACATCGCCACCTCCTCGCTGGACAAGTGGAAGAGCCTCGGGACGCCCTCCGTTCTCGCAGTCATCGGCGACCTGAAGGAGCAGCGCGAAGCAGTCCGGCTTCAGAGAGCACTGCTCGCCTACTCCCCCGAATCCGACCAGGCCCACCACATGCGTGAGATCGCCAGGAGACTGACATGAGCAAGGCCGACTCCCTCGGAGGCTCCGCCACGTTCGACGCCGTTGCTCAGCCCATGAGCAGCCGCGCCGCCAGTTTCGCCGCCTTCGCCGGACAGGCCCCGGCGCCTTCGGTGGCAGGGCACAGCTCGCCCCACACCCCGCGGGTCCCCATCGGCCACCTGGCCCCCAACCCCTACAACCCCCGCGTCACCTACGCGGCCATAGAGGAGATGGCGGACAGCCTCGCCAGCAAGGGCATCATCCAACCCCTCACTGTTGTCACCTGTGAGGCCTTCCTGGCAGCATACCCCGACCACGCTGAGGACCTGACGGGAGCGGAATTCGTCGTCGTCGACGGCAACCGCCGCCTCGCCGGCGCCAAGCTCGCGGGCCTCGACGACGTCCCCATCCATGTCGACGACGCCCTCGCCCAGGACGCCGACACTCTGCTGGAGACGGCCCTCACTGCAGCTGTCCAGCACGAAGACCTGGCGCCGCTGGACGAAGCCAAAGCTCTCGAACGCCTCGTCCAAGTCCATGGATCCCAGCGCGCTGTAGCTCGAGCGCTCGGGAAATCCAGCGGCTGGGTAACGCAGCGGCTGGCACTGCTGAAACTCACCCCAGAGCTGAAGCAGGCCCTGGAGAGCAAGACGCTCCCAGTCAAGGTCGCCCGCACGGTCGGTCAGCTGCCCGAACAGCAGCAGCAGAGCGCCGCTGAAGAGGCACTCGCACAGCGGGCAAAGCAGAAGAGCGAGTCGCCCCGCAAGGCGGAGAGTGCTTACCCGGTAAGCACTCCAGCGCCGACCGCTGAGAAGGCGCAGGAAAGGTCCGTGAACTCCAGCAACGAAATGGCCACTGCGGATCTCGGGGTCCTGGCCGCAGACCTGAAGCGACGCCTTACTCCGCAGCAGCTGGAAGAGCTGGCTGAGCTGCTCCTCAGCTGAAAACCGGTACGTGCACGAGCAAGATCAACAAGTGCTTACCGGGTAAGCACCCCCGGGGCGGCCGGATCATCCGGCCGCCCCGCCCTATTGCGCACCCCGCGCTTCACTTGGATCCGCTGCTCGTGGCCGGCCACCTCGCAGCCGGGGCAGCGCCGCCTGCTGATCCGCGCCCGCTGAACGCGCAGGTTAGGACTGCTCGCGAGTGTGCAACCTGGGAAACGTCGGGTGGCGTCCTCGGAGCGGTGTAAAAGGCTCGACGAGGGAGGTTCCGGTCTGTGATGTTACGCGGCCTCGGGGAGGGGCGGGATGTCGGGTGCGG
>NZ_JBEXCW010000254.1:0-2471 GCF_040605435.1 Streptomyces sp. NPDC005574 | reverse complement strand
GCGGAATCTTCCGAACTGTGTGATCTTATGGTCATGAACGCGCCTCGCAACATCATGGTCCAGTAACGGCGTGCGTCGCATCAGCATGCCTCACCTCGATTCGCGAGGGGTTTACCGGGGTGAGAGAGGGTTTCTAGCATGCTAACGCGTGCACCGAATGCGGTCTCAGTACCCTTAAAGAGCGTGCCGTGACGGGCGGGTATCACATTGAGCAATATCTACTCATCCGTATGACGAAGACATGAAAGGCATGAAGGCACCTTGACTCCACCGGCCCTGACGACGACAATCCGACCCATACTGGGACCAGGGCCCCGGCAAGGTCGCGTCTTGTCCACTTTGTGGAGTGGGTCAAAGGTCGTTGCTTCCGGTGAAGTTCCAGCTCGCAGGATGCTCACCGGCCTGCGAGCACACCAGACAATTCACCCATCTCGCGACTATGCCATGACCCTGGGCCAGTAGTTGCTTGGTTTTTCTTCGTACGGTGGTTGAGCCGCCAAAATATGGGGCGTTCGGTACCTGCGGTTGCGAAATCGCCCGTAAGACCCGGGACGGGGCAGCACCGTGTGGTTGGCCTGCACATTCACCGCATAGGGCAGATGGTTCTCCTCCAGAAAGGCTCGGAAGGCGCCGTCACGTCCGTAGACCTCATCAGCGGCCACCCACACCCGGCCCTCGGGAAGGTCAGGAACGATTCGCGCGATCATCCGCTCGGCCAGGCGGGGCTTGGTGGCGAAACCGACGCCGTCGGGAACATACGCGGTCCGGCAGCGGGCCCGGTCATCTGCCCACTCTTTGTGCAGGTAGATCTCCCGGTTGACCAGCGCCTGCCCACATCCGGTGGCCCAGGCGGCCATCACCCCGATCTGGCACGGGAAGACCCCACCCAGCGCGCCGGAGTACTGCCTGGCCACCCCGACCGAGGTCCGGCCCTTCTTGGCGAAGCCGGTCTCGTCGACCACCAGCACTCCCGCTCCACCGGGCCCGGCACCCCTCCCGCCATCGTCCAGGCCATCGATGACGTAACGTCGGGTGAAATCCCGAAGCTCATCGACGTCCCAGACCGAACGGTCCAGCAGATGCTGCTGCCCCCACGGCTCGGCGTCGCCGCCGTACTCGGCCAACTGCCAGCCATTCTTACGGGACACCGGGGAAAGCAGGCCCCGGATGCACCGCGCGGCCCGCAACCGCAGATCAGCCCGCGGAAAGATCCCACCGACCTCCACCAGCAGGTTCTCCAACTGATCGGAGAACTCCTCGGCCCGCTCCCGGTCCGTGACCTCCGGCATGATGTCCAATAACTCCGCCTTCACGAACGGAAGTTACCCACACACGGTGATCGAGGAACTACAGCGACGCCGCCGATCTCCAACTGAAGGGACCGTCCAAGCGATCCACACCCTGCTGACCTGCAGCTATTCAGGATGAAAGGAGCTCAATGACGACAATAATTCGCTAAAAATTCTAGCCGGCATGCGGAACCGTCGAAGTCTGACGGAGAGAAAAACCACAGATCACAGAAACACGCTCAACCGACCAGTTCATCTCGGACTGCGTCCAATATCGATATCGCCTATTTCATCACGGCGACACAACGCCATCATTTGAAACTATTCAAATACCATTGTCACAATTCGCGAAAATCCTGTACGGTGTAGTTGAAAATCACTCGATCGCCCGAATTCTCTTCAATGTTGTTGAGGGTAAGGGAGCCTTTAACTGTCTCGCCAACGCGCATCGTAAAGGTCAGCGGACTTGACAGATAGCCATCGAGGTCGTCGCTAAAGCAGGTGGAGCCCTCGTAGAGTTTTGGGGTAAGGGAAACCTGCACCGTGGAGTCACTGATCCGCTTTGTGGTCATCCTCATGGAGGCGTGCACTTCGTTTCCTGCGCATACGGAGACTCTTTCACCTGTAGGAAAATTCCTGGTGAAGGTCTGAATATTGACCGGCCCTGAAGCGTAGGAATAGCTGGGACCGAACACGCTGTCGTCATCCCGCAAATAAGCAGTAGACTGGAAGATCGTTTGATGATCTGCAATGGCGACCGAAGAAACAGGTTGCGTAGTAGCCGCCTGAGCGGTACCTACAACCGCTGTGCCAGCCACTACTGTGCTGATGGCCGTAACGGCCATCAAGCGACGCTTCATCGACATGATTGTATTTCTCCTGTGGATGTTGATAACAAGGAAGATCGCCATGCTTCCAGTGTCTTCCCCTCTACCTCCAGTACGGGGCGTGCATTGATCCGCGTTGAAGTAATCGATACTCAACTAGCGTGCCGTTTAACCTCGAAGCCCGGCAAAGGAGTTTTCTTTGGGTGGCGAGGGTGACTTGATCTGCTCATGATCAGGGTTTGGTGGGCGCAATTCGCTTCAACCTCGATTCGTCAGGGGTTGTGAGCTGCTGACCGGTTGGTCGGTTCGCCCCTTTTGTCCCTGATGGTTGGGGATGGGGCCGTCGCGTGTCGCT
>NZ_JBEXCW010000253.1:0-2492 GCF_040605435.1 Streptomyces sp. NPDC005574 | reverse complement strand
CGAGCGCCTCGACCTCGACGGCGGCTACTACTACAGGCCCACCGTCATCGCCGACCTGCCCAACGACTCCCGGGTCGTCCAGGAGGAGGTCTTCGTGGCCAGGGCCGACGGCGGTTCGCTGCTGATGGTCTCCGGGACCCGTGCCGAGGTGCGTGAGGGCTCCGCCCTGGGCGGTGCGTCCTGGGTGGCGGTGGCCGTCGCCGACCGTCCCGTGGGCAAGGGGCACGCGCGCGTGCAGCTCGGCGCCGTCGTGGACGAGGAGGTCGCCCGGTACGCGGCCGGTGCCCTGGTCGAGGAGCGCGAAGAGGTGCACTGGGGCGGCGGGGACGTCGTCGCGCGGCGGGTCGAGCGGCTGGGCGCGGTGGAACTGGCGGTACGGCCCCTGGCCGACGCCGACCCCGCTCTCGTACGCGAGGCACTGCTCGACGGGCTGCGGCGCGAGGGGCTCGGACTGCTGAGGTGGTCGGCCGAGGCGGACGTACTGCGCCGGCGGCTCGCCTTCCTGCGCCTGCACCTGGGCGACCCGTGGCCGGACGTGTCCGACGACGCCCTCCACGCGCGCGTGGACGAATGGCTGGAGCCCGAGCTGGGCCGCGCGCGGCGGCGCGCCGGTCTCGCGCGGATCGACGCCGGGAAGGGGCTCGCCCGGCTGCTGCCGTGGGCGTCCGGCGAGGCCGCGCGCCTCGACGAGCTGGCGCCGGAGCGGATCACCGTGCCCAGCGGCTCGGCGATCCGTGTCGACTACTCCCGCCCCGAGCAGCCCGTCCTCGCGGTGAAACTGCAGGAGATGTTCGGGCTCCAGGAGTCGCCGGCCGTCGCGGGCGTACCCGTCCTCGTCCATCTGCTCTCCCCGGCCGGCAGGCCCGCCGCCGTCACCGCCGACCTCGCGTCCTTCTGGAAGGACGGCTACAGGGGTGTACGCGCGGAGCTGCGGGGCCGGTACCCGAAGCATCCGTGGCCCGAGGACCCGGCCACGGCCGAGCCGACGCGGCACACCAACGCCCGGCTCAGGCGGTGACCGGTTCCGGTTCGCTGTCGCGGGCGGGCGCCGGGTCGGCCGGGCGCCGGCCGCGCGCCTCCAGCCACAGCGAGAGCGACAGCAGCACCACGCCGAGGACCAGGAAGCCCCACGGCAGGTAGGACGTCATCAGCAGGACCAGGGTGCGGTTGGACTTGACGAGGGCGACGGTGTGCTCGATGTAGTCCTCGCGCATCTTCACGTGGCCGGCGAACGCGGTCACCTTCCCCCGGCCGCCGAGCAGCGTGCCGCCGCGCAGTTCCTCCTTGTGGATCTCCTCGCCGTAGACCGGTGCGCCGGTCAGCGGTTCGACCCAGAACCTGCGGACCGTGGTGTACCAGATGGTCGTTCCGGTCTTGGCGACGGACTCGGGGGTGATGCCCGCGACGGGCATGATCTTGGGGAACCGGACCTGGGTCCACGGAACGGTCTGCTCGAAGTAGTAGACACCGACGCCCCGGAAGTTCCTGGTGCCCTTGTAGTGGATGGGGGACGTGGTCCGGGTCTGCGCGTCGAAGTACTGGTAGTCCCGTTTCTCCGTCAGGAACGGCCACTTGAACTCGATGCCCCGGCGTCTGACCGGATCGCCGTCGACCATCTCGCCCGTGGCGTGGACGGGTTCCTGGGAGTGTGCGTCGAAGATGTAGCGCTCGGGGATCTTGGAGATCATCTTGCCGTCGGGGCCCTGGGCGTAGGACAGGCCGTCCCAGACGACCACGTCCCGGTGCGCGGTCCGCTCGATGGCCTCGGATGCCTCCACGTTGCCCTTGAGGGTCTGCACGATGGTGACCTTGGAGACCTTCCTGGCCTTCATCGAGGCGTCGAGGACGGTCGCGCCCTTCGCCTCCAGCACCATGTCCTGGTACTGGTTCGCCGGGATCTTCGCGAGGCGCGGGAAGGCGTACCAGCGCAGCAGCGGGGAGAGCGCCGCGAAGAACACGGCGAGGGCGAGCAGGACCAGGGCGGCCTTACGACGCATCTCGGCCTCCTTGGTGGGCGGTCCGGACGGCCGGGCGGTCCGGGCGGACGGTTCGCGGGCGGTTCACGGGTGCGCCGGCACCGTCGTCAGCATGGGCTTCGGAGAGGTCGTCCCCGTCGGTGTGCCCAGCGCGGTGAGGGTGAGGACCAGGGCGAACGCGAGCGCGAGACCGGTCGTGGCGGCGATCAGGGCGCGCATACGGACCTCCCGGCGAACAGAACTGATAGGTCGTCAGGTCCGGCACGGTAGCAACGGGCGGCAGAGATGAGAACACGTCGTACGACACCGGCGGCGCCCCTCGCCGTGAGGGGCGCCGCCGGAGTGTGCGGACGGGTACTGCGGCCGGGGTTACGCGGAGGGGCTCGCCGACGTGCTGGACGAGGTGCTGGGCGACGTGCTGGGCGAGGTGCCGGCTTCGGGGCTGGGCGAGGTGCTCGGGTCGGTGCTGGGCGGCGTCGTCTCGACGGCGGCCACCGTCAGTTCGACCGTCAGCGT
>NZ_JBEXCW010000252.1:0-2538 GCF_040605435.1 Streptomyces sp. NPDC005574 | reverse complement strand
GTGCGTGGCCCCTCTGCGGCCCCGGCACCAGACTGACCTACGGGCTCAACGTCCCAACGAGCTACCGGCGTCGGCGGGCAGGCGCCGCAGCCATGTTTTCACGCCGGCAAGGCGCACCCGAAGGGATCAGGGAGACTGACCTGCGCACTGAACTCCTCGGTGCGCAGTTCCGACACACGTTGTGCGCACCGATCTGTTCAGCGCGCAGCCCTGTTCGCTTCCGGCGTGGATGAGGCGCGAAGGGGCGTCGACCGCAACCTGGAGTTCTTCCCCGCGCTGGAGCGGGCCCTGGACCTGACGAAGAAGGGCCCCCGTCCTGCTGACCGCCTACTAGGCTCCGGCCGCGATCCGGCGCATGGGCGTCCGGGGCTTGAGACTTGGTTGCGCAACCGAAGGGCCCCAAAGGGCCGGGGCGCTCGCGGCCGCAGCCGTGCAGGCTGCTCAGGCCCAGATGACCGCCCTGCGGGGCGAGGAACTCGAGGACTAGCGCGTCGGCCGCCTCGCCCGCTCGGTAGCCGCCCACAGCAACGAAATGGCCGAGCCGGATGCCCGGGACGAAGCCCGCTTCCGCCAGCACCACGACGCCGAGATCATCCAGCAGGGGGACAGCAGAGCCGGACGGAGTGGGACCACATCCGGCCCGCCCGTCATTCCGCCGCGCGGGCTAGTCCGGCGTGCCGGTCCCCCCAGGCCGAGACCGCTTGCAGGAGTCTGGACGCACCCCACGCGACGTACCGCATCGGGAGGCGTCAGTACTCATGCGACCCCAGTTCAAGACGCAGAACGTGGCGTCGGTCCCGGGCTTCCTCTCGGCCGACGAGTGTGCCGCTGTCATCCGGGCCATGGACGAGTCACCCCGCGAGCCGGCCCAGGTGGTCCGCGCCGGCGAATCGGTCCTCGACCCCTCGCTGCGCCTCTGCTTCGACCACCACTTCCCCGAGGACCACAAGCGGCGCATCGGCGAGCGCATGGCGTCCTACTTCGACGACCACCGTGCGGCGTTCGACTCGGACGCGGACTTTCTCTACGGCCCGTACTTCATGTCGTACGAGAAGGGCAGCTACTTCCGCGCGCACCGCGATGTCGCCAACCACAAGGACGATCCGCCGCGGCTCGCCGCCCACCGCTGGTCGCTGCTGCTGTACCTTAACGGCCGCCGCGTCACCGGGGCCCTGCCGACGTTCGACGGTGGCGCGCTCACCGTCTACGAGACCGATCCCCGCCTGCGCGACCGCCGGGTGGTCGTCGTGCCCGAACCGGGGATGCTTCTGCTGTTCCGCTCCTGTCTGATGCACGAGGTGGCGACCGTGCTAGACGGCACGCGGTACGCAGTCGCCGGTTGGATGTCCAGTGCCAGCTCCCCCGCTCTCGGAGGCCCGCGATGACCTATCACTCCTCCGCCAACGAGTCGGTCCGGATGGGGGTGTCCCGCGACACCGACCTCGAGACGCGGACCGCGCTCGCGGCGTTCTGCCGCCGCAACGGCTACCCGTACCTCTTCACCGAGGTACTGGAGCCACTGCTGTCCGGGCACGGTCTCGTCCTGGCGCTGGCAGTGACGGAGCGTCCGTGGCCGTCTAAGGGCATCGGGTCGCAGACGATCGAGGCAGTGGGCATCGCCATGATCGGAACCGAGGGCCGGGCCCATCTCACCCCGGTCCTGACCAACCGGAGGAACGCCACCAACGTCGGTCTCGTCGGCGCCCTGACGAAACAACTGCTCGAGCACCTGCGCGAGGTGGACGTCCCTTCGGCCGGCTACCTGGTACGCCAGGGCGACCGGGCACTCGAGCGCGCCCTCGAACGCGCCGGCTTCGCCGAGGCGGACTTCCGGTCGTCCACCGACTTCGCCGACTACCTGGAGTTCGCCGCCCCGCCACAAAAGGTCCTCGACGCGCTAGGCCTGACGGCACTACGGGTCGGCGACCTCCTGGCGCTGGACCTGGACGGTGGGGAGCTCGACCGGCTGGGTACCTACCACTTCGCACTCATCGCCGGGCTCACGGCCTATTTGCAGGACTCGCTCAGGCACGCGGCCCTCCTCCCGGGCCTGATGGACCTCGTCGCCACGCTGCCGCCCGGGGGCGTCCCGCCCGGCACTCCCGGGCCGCCGCTGACATGAGCCGTACGGCATTCCCGCCCGGGCAGGCGCCGCACGGCGCACGGGCGTCGACGGTGTCGTTAGTCGTCTCGACGCTGGACGAGGGCGCCGAGCTGCACGCGACCCTCGAGTCGGTATACGCCGGATCCGTCTTCCCGGACGAGACGATCGTCGTCGATGACGGCGGCACAGATGGCAGCTGCGTCCTACTGGAACGGGCGAAGTGGCGGGCCTGCGGCGTCGTCGTGCGCCGCATCCGGCGCAGCGGCGTCGCTGCGGCCCGCAACGTTGTCAGCGGTCGCGCAATTCCCCACGATCACCATGATCAGCGTCACGTAATTCGGCTCTGTCGCTGATCTTGTGATCGGGGGTCAGGTTCGGTGCAGGATCCGCAGGCGCAGGAGGTCGAAGTTGGCGCGGCCGTATCCGGCCCGTTT
>NZ_JBEXCW010000251.1:0-2586 GCF_040605435.1 Streptomyces sp. NPDC005574 | reverse complement strand
GGTCTCGAAAATTCGTAAGCTGTTCGGTGTGGAATTGAGAGTGCGAACGCTGTTCGACGCGCCGACGGTGGCCGCCCTGGCACAGACAATGGAAGCCGGCCCGGCCGAGGCGAGGCCCAAGTTGACGCGGGCGGATCGCCCGGAGGCAATCCCGTTGTCGTTCGCACAGAGTCGTTTGTGGTTCCTGCATCGGCTCGAGGGCCCCAGTGCCACCTACAACATTCCGCTGGCGGTGCGAATAACCGGTGATGTGGACGTGGCGGCCCTGACGGCTGCCTTGGGCGATGTCCTCGGCAGGCACGAGGCTTTGCGCACGGTGTTCCCCGAGATCGATGGTGTGCCTCGGCAACTGGTGCTCGACATCGATCAGGTCCGCCCAGAACTGGCGGTCACCACCGTGGCCGATCACGACCTGGAGAATGTCCTTGCCAGGGCGGCGCAGCATGTCTTCGATCTCATTGTTGACATCCCTTTTCGAGCCGAACTGTTCCAGGTGCGAGACGACCCGCAGCGCAGTGGAGAAGACAGTGGCGAGTACCTCCTGGTGCTGGTGGTACACCACATCGCGGGTGACGGTTGGTCCATGGCACCGCTGTGGCGCGATCTGAGCACCGCGTATACCGCGCGAAGCGCGGGACGTTTCCCGGAATGGCCGGGGCTTCCTGTGCAGTACGCGGACTACGCGCTGTGGCAGCGGGAACTGCTGGGCGAAGGCAAGGATCCCGACACTGAGATGGCCTCGCAGGTCAGGTACTGGACTCAGGCACTGGCCGGGTTGCCCGAGCGGATCGAGTTGCCCACTGACCGCTCGTATCCGGCGGTGCCCTCCTACGCGGGCGACGTGGTGACCTTCGACTGGGATGCGAGACTGCACGCCCGGCTGCAGGACGTCGCCCGCGAGTGCGGGGCGAGCCTGTTCATGGTGGTGAATGCCGCGTTGGTGGTGCTGCTGTCCAGGCTCGGTGGTGGGGAGGACATTCCGGTAGGGGTGGTCATCGCTGGCCGGACCGACGAGGCGGTGGAGGATCTGGTCGGGTTCTTCGCCAATACGCTCATCCTGCGCACCGACACCTCCGGTTCCCCGACGCTGCGAAAGCTGATCGAACAGGTCCGCGAGCGTAGCCTGGACGCCTACGCTCATCAGGACGTGCCTTTCGAACGACTGGTGGAGGCCATCAACCCGGTCCGGTCGATGGCGCATCAGCCGCTCGCGCAGGTGATGATCGCCTGGCAGAACAACGTGTCGGGCGAACTGCATCTGCCCGGACTGAACGTCTCGCTCGAACCCATCCGGACGGCGACCGCGAAGTTCGATCTCTCCTTCTACTTCGAGGAACACGACGACACGCGCCTGGCTCCGGCCGGGTTGGTGGGAGCGGTGGAGTTCCGGACGGACATCTTCGACCGGGCAACGGTCGAGGGTTTCGTGGCACAGCTTCGGCGGGTGCTGGAGACAGTGGCCGCCGATCCGGATCAGCGGGTGGATACCGTCGACGTGCTGGATGCCAACGAGCGCGAACGACTGCTGATGAAATGGAACGACACCGCCGTCGCACTGGAACCCACCACGGTTCCGCAGCTGTTCGAGGGCCTAGCGGAGAGGACCCCCGACGCCACGGCGTTGGTGTTCGAGGGTGTCGAAGTGTCCTACGGGGAGCTGAACGCGCGGGCAAACAGGCTGGCTCACCTTCTGCTAGCGAGGGGAGTGGAACGGGACGCGGTGGTCGCGCTGGCGGTGCCCCGTTCCATCGAAATGGTTGTCAGCCTGCTAGCCCTACTCAAGGCCGGCGCCGCGTATCTTCCGATCGACCCGGACTATCCGGCCGATCGCATCGAGTTCATGGTGAACGATGCCCGGCCGGCACTGGTGATCACCACGAGCGAGACGGCCCGTGACTTTCCCTGTCGGCAACTGGTACTGGACGACGAGAAACAACTCCCCGGATACTCCGCGGAAAATCCCGGCGCGGCATCCCGTCCGTCGATGTCCAGTCCGGCCTACGTCATTTACACCTCAGGATCCACCGGCACGCCCAAGGGGGTCGTCGGTCTGCACCGCGGACTGACGAACAGGCTGGCGTGGTTCCAGGACTGTTGTCCGTGGCTACCGGGCGAACCGTCCTGCGCTAAGAGTTCGCTCAGTTTCATCGACGGTTGTACCGAGTTGCTGGGACCTTTGTGCTACGGAGGTCTCGTCGTACTCGCAGACCGGGCCGCGGCCAGGCAGGTGCCCGATCTGGTCGCGTTGGTAGAGAGCTATCACATCACACGCCTCACCGTGGTCCCCAGCCAACTGTCGTCGATCCTGGACTACGGCCGACCCGAGCGGCTCACCAGCTGTCGGCTGTGGATCAGCAGCGGCGAGCCGTTGACCAGCGCGGTGGCGGCCCGGTTTGCCGAGATGTTCCCCGACGCCACACTGCTCAATCTCTACGGTTCGTCCGAGGCCAGCGGGGACAGCCTGCACGGCGAGGTCCGTGGTGCGGACACTCCGATCGGTGGGCCGGTGTGGAATACGCGAGTGTATGTGCTGGACGCTGGTTTGCGTTTGGTGCCGGTGGGTGTGGCGGGTGAGTTGTATGTTTC
>NZ_JBEXCW010000250.1:0-2586 GCF_040605435.1 Streptomyces sp. NPDC005574 | reverse complement strand
TCGGGCCGGCCCGGCCGTCGTTCTCCGTGAGACTGTGGCGCCAGGGCCGTGGCTGGCATGCCTGCAGGTCCAGCTCCCGCATGAGGTCACGCACGAGTTCAGGCCCGCAGGCCACGCCCCAGGCAGTGAGATCGGCGTGGACGCGCCGGTAGCCGTAGGTGCCGTCGGAATCCTCGAAGGACTTGGTGATAATTAATTTCAGGTCCTCCCGTCGCCGGGCGGTCGCCGAAAGCGGCCGGCTCCGCCATTCGTAAAATCCGGAGCGGGACACTTCCAGCCAGTCACACATCTTCGCGACCGACGGTAGCTCTTCGGTGTTCGTGATGAAGATCGCGCACTCGGCATCGATGAACTCGAACTTGTCGCTCACCGAGGATCCTTGGCAAAGTACGCTGCGACTTTTTCCAGGAAAGCGACCTTTTGCCGCAGTTCCCTCAGCTCGCGTTCCTGCTCGCGGAGCCGTGCCCGTTCATCCACTGTGAGAGGCGGCTCCTCTCCCGCGTGCTCACGACGGTAGGCGTTGACCCAATTCCCGAGTGTGCCTTCGACAAGTCCGAGTTCCCGGGCGACCTGGGCGACCGGACGCGACGTCTCGAGCACCATTTTCACAGCCTCTCCCCGATATTCAGGAGTGAACTTCCTGCGTTTCTGCGACAACCGATTCCCTTTCCGAACAGACCCACTGTAGTGGGACCACTGTCCGGAAACTTCGGGGCGCCTCAGGTCACCTCACCTGAGCTTTTTCCATGTGTACGGCTGGCGGGTGAGGTGGCGGGGCGGTGTTGACGGTGGCGTGACGAACGGGGCATCCCGCTGGTTTGCCACGCTCGATGTCCTACGCCCTGCCGTTGAGTTCCTCGCGTCGGCTGAGTCTCCTCAGCGACGTCCAGATCGCCAAGGAGGCTCACCAGCCGGGCCAGGACCAGGCCGTGCTCGACCGGAAGATCCGCCCGAGCCCCTCGCCGCCAATCAGGTGGGCATCACCGGACGCACCTCCACCGTGCCGTGACCCGCGCTCGGACAGTGCGCCGCCCAATCGGCACACTCCAGTACGAAGAATCTACCCAGCTGCTCACGAGCCTCGGCGAATGGGCCATCGGTGACCAGGCGCTGACTCCCACGGATAGCCACCGTGGTCGCAGTGGCCGACGGCTGCAGCTTCTGCCCGCCTCCATTGCACCCGCTTGCACGACCGCGGCCGCGTAGGCGGCCGCGTAGGCGGCGTAGTCCTTGCCAAGTTGACCATCGACGAGGTCGATCCTGACGGATCACGCTTCCGCCGGACAACACGGTGGGCGTTTCGAAGGTCTCTCATTCCACATGATGCTGTCGTACTCGCGCGATCCGTTATGCTGCTTCACTACGTAGGGCCTGGCGACGTTCTTCGACTGCCACATATTGATAGAGCAGCATTCGGGCCGAAATGTCGGTTGCGGTGGCCGGACAAATTGTCACGCCAGCTACGGTTCGCCGGTTCACATCCTTGGGATCACGCGAGGAGCTCTACGGATCTTTTGGCAGAGCACTGGTGGCTGCTCGGCCCACTTTAAGACTGTCCTGCTTTTTCGTTGGGGAGAGGATTTGCACCTGGAGGACGGTCTCACCCTTTCGGACCATGGTGACACCATTTCCTGAAGCCGCTTCGTCTCCGATGCCCTTGACCTCACCTATACCGAGGGTCTCCGGCGAGAAGAATGACTGTCCGTGCCACGTTGTGATGGCCATGGTGCCCTCACCCACAGCGCTGCCGTCCGAGAATGTGTACTTGCACGACTTGCCCCGGAACTCCTCGAGGGGTCCTGCCTGCTTGATAACTGCGGTTGCCAGGATGCTGGAGAGATCCGTGACTGATACAAGAGCACACGGATCCACGGCTGCCGTCGCGTCCTCAGCAGTTGGCTCCGTCTCCCGCTGCACACTGCGGGAACGATCAGCCCCCGAATGTGAAGACGTAGGTGTCCCCTGGCACCCTGCAGTGAGCACTATGACCGATCCGGCAGCGCATACCCCTGCAACAACACGGTGGACACTGCTTCGCAGATTCATGGCTCCATAAGACGAGCGGCTACCTCCTGAAGCACGAGTAGTTGCTACTCATGTCATGGCAGCACTCACAGACCGCAGCCGAACGCCCGCACCACGGCGTCCATGTACGGAGCCAGCTGGCCGCAATAAAATGACCGGGCAATTGAAGTACTCCGGTTTCTCACGCTTTGGACCTCCCGGTTCTTGGCTCTGTGCAGCCGTGGTCAAGTCTGCCTACCGGCTGGTCACCAGCTTGACCGACGCCGGCCGCTACCCGGCGGCCGTGCTGGTGGGCCTCTACCACCAGCGGTGGGAACACGAATCTGCGTACTCAATGCCAGAAAGTTATGTTTTGCAATGATTTGTCAAGCTGCTTCGTTCTTCGGTGTGTTGATGGAGGCATGGGGTCGCACGAGAGTGGTCACTGCTGGCTGTTCGGGGAGCTTGTAAGGGCGTTGTCAACTTGTTGGCCTCGATTCGTCAGGGGTTGTGAGCTGCTGACCGGTTGGTCGGTTCGCCCCTTTTGTCCCTGATGGTTGGGGATGGGGCCGTCGCGTGTCG
>NZ_JBEXCW010000249.1:0-2630 GCF_040605435.1 Streptomyces sp. NPDC005574 | reverse complement strand
CGGATACGACCTCAACACTCGCATCCTCGCAGGCCACGGGCACCTTCTGCTGATACCCGATCAGATCACCTCAGCCGCTGAATATCCGAGGTTGGCAAGCATCCGGCGAACGGTCTCCGGGTGCCAGCGCTCCCCGCGCTTGGGCCGGATCTCCTCGGCCTCCAGCACGAGGGCAATCTCGCGGTAAGACATCTCGTCTTCGTCGCGCAGCTGTCGGGCGCGGGCGCGGCCGGCCTGCTCCACTTCCTCTTCGGTCAGTTCCTTCTTGTGGGCGTGCGAGCAATGCTCAGAACCTGTGGATCGGTTCCGGGAGGGCGCGCGGAGGGCGTACCTTCCCGAATGATCCTTAAGGTCTCCGAGTAGGCCCGCGTTGCAGCGCGGGTCGGGAAGGCACGCCCAGTGCTCAGCGTAGTCACCGAAGACGGCTCCACCCAGTCCGGATCCCTGATCGACGAGATCGTCCGTGAGGGCGCCCGCCGGATGCTGGCCGCGGCTTTGGAGGCGGAAGTAAACCAGTACATCGCCGAGTTGGCTGCCGAGACCGACGAACACGGTCATCGTCTGGTGGTCCGCAACGGCCGCCACCGGCCCCGGACGGTGGCCACGGCCGCCGGGGCGATCAAGGTCACCGCGCCCCGGGTGAACGATCGTCGCGTCGATGAGTCCACGGGTGAGCGCAAGCGGTTCTCCTCGAAGATCCTGGCGCCCTGGTGCCGCAAGTCGCCCAAGATCAGCGAGGTGCTGCCGCTGCTCTACCTGCACGGACTGTCGTCTGGGGACTTCGTGCCCGCGCTTGAACAGTTTCTCGGGTCGGCCGCCGGGCTCTCGCCGGCCACGGTGACCCGGCTGACGAAGCAGTAGGGCGAGGACCACGCCGCCTTCCAGGCCCGTGACCTGTCGGAGCGCGACTTCGTCTACGTGTGGGCCGACGGCGTGCACCCCAAGGTCCGCCTCGGCCAGGCGCACTCATGCGTGCTGGTCCTGCTCGGGGTGCGCGTGGACGGCACCAAGGAGCTGATCGCACTCGCCGAGGGGCTGCGCGAGTCCACGGAATCGTGGGCCGACCTGCTGCGCGACTGCCGCCGTCGCGGCATGCGCGACCCCGAACTGGTCGTCGGCGACGGCGCGATGGGCCTGTGGAAGGCCCTAGCAGAGGTGTTTCCCGCGGCTCGCCATCAGCGATGCTGGGTTCATAAAGCCAGAAATGTGACAAATGCCCTGCCGAAGTCCGCGCAGCCGGGCGCGACGAAAGCGATGCAGGAGATCTACAACGCCGAGGACCGCACGCACGCCGAGAAGGCAATCAAGGCGTTCGCCAAGACCTACGGCACCAAGTGGCCCAAAGCCGTCGCGAAGATCACCGACGACCAGGAGGAACTGCTGGCACTCTACGACTTCCCGGCCGAGCACTGGATCCACCTACGCACTACGAACCCCATCGAGTCCACGTTCTCCACCGTCAAGCTCCGCACCAAGGTCACCCGCGGCGCCGGCAGCCCGGCCGCCGCGCTGGCGATGGTGTTCAAGCTGGTCGAGTCCGCCCAGGACCGCTGGCGCGCGATCACCGGAGCCCACCTGGTCGCCGTGGTCCGCGCCGGCGGCAAATTCGAGAACGGCGTCCTGGTCGAGCGCACCGAGGCCGCGGCATGACCGAGCCCCTCAAACCCGGCAGCCACGTAGTCGACGCGGAGCTGCAGATCCACCAGGTCACCGTCGTGAACCCGGCTGAGGCCACCGCCACCGTGCGCTGTCTTCTCGGGCCGGTTCGTCGCGGAGCCCGCTTCAACCGGATCCGCGACTCGGCAGAAGTCATTGACCTGGAACTGACACAAATCCTCGCCTACCACCGGACCGTCGACGAACTCGACCCCGCCCACAGCGCGCTGGTGACCCTCCGGGGCGCAGAAGTCCAACTCCTGGCCTCAGCCACCCCGGACTCCGGCTGGCAGGCCATCCAGGGGATCAACCCGCTGCCGTGACCAACCCCATCCACAGGTATTGACTATTGCTCTGGGCGTGCCAGCCGTAGGGCGGTGCGCCGTAGGCGTACTGGCCTTTCTCTCCCTTGATGCGGCGGCCGCGGCGGAGCTTGGCGACGGTCATACCGCGGTCGAGCTGGGCGAAGACGCCCATCATCTGGCGCATGGCGGTGCGCATCGGGTCTTCGGGGTCGTCGGGCAGGATCTCGCCTTGGTCGGCCATGAAGGCGCGGCCGCCTTGCTGCCAGCACTGGGCCAGGGCGGCTTCCTGCACCACCAGCTCGCGGGCCAGGCGGTCCAGGTTCGGCGCGATGATGGCGTGCGCCTTCTTCTCCTCGATCCAGAGCAGGGCGTCGGCCAACTCGGGCCGCTCGTCGCCGGCGACCGTGCCGGACACCGCCTTCTCCACGAAAAGGTGCGCTAGCCTCGCCGTTTCAGTTGGGGGCGATGAGGCCTCGTTGAGGGGTAACTGTCGGGTGGCCGACGCGATTTCGGTGTTCGGACATGGTGGAGACCCGGCGCGGTGGTCGGGTTCTCCGGGGTCCTTCAGGTCGTGGGGGCATTGTCAGGTTGAGCGGGAGCCCTCGCCGGTGGCATGATCATCTGTCTGGTCGGATCGCCGGGAGGGGCTGCTCGTGGACGCGGTGTCGT
>NZ_JBEXCW010000248.1:0-2630 GCF_040605435.1 Streptomyces sp. NPDC005574 | reverse complement strand
CCGCGACCTCCTCCGCCACAAAGACGCCTTCGCCGTCTACAGCATCTGACCAACCGGCACGGAACCGGACATCACACAACTACGCCGGGGCCGTGACACGGGCGTGGGTCCTTCCGTACGAACTTTGGTCGGTTCTGTACGAAACCTACGCTCGTGATCTTTTTACACCGCCTCCTGGACGCGACCCCCTGCGGCCGCGCCCTCGGCGGAGGGATCAACGGTCTACAAAAAAGACTCAGGGAAAGGTCCTGCAGTTCCATATGAGCAGGGGCTACTCATTCATGTCTCGGATGGTCAATCACAGCATGAACTGCAGGCGGGCGCGCACTCAAGCGCAGCTACGCAGTGACTGGCATCACTTGACTGCCATAGCGAGGAATGTGATTCTACGATGGCAAACAGGTCTAACTGGAACATGGCCAAAATCACGTATGACTTCGAACTAGAGGTAACTCCACACTACACCATTGAAGCGGCAAGAAAGGCAGTCGCCGCGCGAGCGCTAGGAACGGAGGACTGCAGTTTGCTTCTCGATATTCTCGGACTGGGTGTCCCGACCACAGGGCCGCCATATACATGTCGGCGCTGCAGTAAGGAGTACTCCCGCAGCGGCACAGGACGCAAGTCCTATTTCTGTTCCAAGCATTGCTATCTGGAAACGCTAAGAGAGGAGCGGAAAACCCGCGATCGAGCGTCTACGAGCTCGTGAATTCGAAGAATGGAATCGGCAGACGCTGCAGGAAGTTAGACGTGGCGGAGACGAGCCGCATGTCCGACTCGGGACGTTGACCCCATCCTTTGTCTTCACAACCCACGGACAGGGCAACACGTCCGGGAGGCAGCCAGGTCACGGTGCCCTGCTTCCCGCCTAGCGCATCGCGGAAGAATGAGCGAACTAGGCAGTGACAACGAAAGAGTAGGGCAGGTCACCAAGCCCTCCGCGGCAGTTGCTGTAAGCCGTAGCTGAGCATGGTGACCCTATGCATCCAAAACTTGATTAATCATTGCGAGATGGGGGAGTGTCAGTGATAGATGACAGATTAAAGCAGTTGACCAAACGGATAGACTTGCAGAAGCTGGGACGTTTCTCGATCCGTCCATATACACCTTCGGATCTTCATGCGATGCGGGAGTTGATTGCGCAGGATTTGCTTCCCGGCGAAGCACCGCTTCTTTCCGGGCTTCCCGTACAGTCGCCAGAGGTGAGCCAAATATTCATCCTGATGGACCTGGCTAGTGGTCGAGTTAACGGTGTGATGTGCCTGTCGATACGTAGATTCGATGGCGCGGGACTCATCCACTGGCTTTACACTGGGGAGGACTTTTATGCCACCGTCGCGCTCCTATCCTTCACCCTAGGCCATTTCGGTCGCCGAACGCTGCATGCTTTCGTTGGGCCGGTCACCAAGGCCAGCCCCCGGGGCCTGCCGGTGAGTCTTCGACCCCTTACCGTTTGTGCCCTTACGGCGGCTGGCTTTACTCCCGCAGCGAGCCAACATTACATGCTCCGGGACCTTGTCGAATCGCCAGTCGAGCCGGACGATCCAGTCGCAGACGTCACCCTGCTTGACGACGGCAAGGGATGGCACCTTGTGGCTTCCGCGCCGGACGGCCGGGTGCTGGCCACAGCCCTGGTCTCCAGTCCTGACGCCCGCTCCGGAACCGCCAACTTGTGGCATCTCGAGGTCCATCCTGCCCACCGTCGTGAGGGTATTGGCAGCCGCCTGTTGATCGAAAGCCTGTATGTCGCCGCAGCCGGCGGTGCTCGCCGAGTTGCCGTCACCATCGATCCCGACGCCGGTACTTCAATCAATCTTCTAGCCGCTCACGGATTCGACTTGATCGATGTTCTAGTCGTGTACGACCGCCCGGCTTGCCCTTGCTGAAAGGATTGCGAACACCGGAGGGACCGCGGGTTGCGTCGCAGTTCTTGGGATGAACACCGAAGGACTGTTCCCTAATCATTTATGACTGCGGGGTGTATCTGTTGCACTGACTCCTGTGGTTGCCGTAGCCGCCGGAATAGTCTGCCGTCGTTCACGTAATGGGTGATGCAATCGGTCGAGCGGACAGTATATCCGTGATTCAAGTAGATTATCTCCGAAGGCAAACCGGCGCAGTCGTTTCATTCCGGACGAGGTCGAGGTTGTCTGGGCGGCGCCGCGGACCCATAAACGTCAGGAGCACGCGAAATAGCGGGCCGCCTTGCGGAGAACGCCGCGCTCTTCCTCCAGCCCGAGCAAACGGAATTTCACTCAAATCTTCCGTGACCTATTCGCGTATCCGCGTTGCCGACTCGACCTCAAGAACGTCGCCTGGCCACAGCACCGTTTACTGCGGGAGCTTGGGCAGCCCACAATGGTCATGAGTTAATGATCTACGTGTGATGATCTTCGGGTGGAGCGAGTTGAGGGTGGGGCCGCGAGGCGGTTGACGGATGACGTGTCGATCGGGCTGCTGGCGACGGTTTTCCCGGAGGAAGCAGTGCAGGCTGCAGTGGACGAGGCCGGGGCGCGTGAGGAGCGGACGCGCTCACTGCCGTCGAAGCTGATGATGTACCTCGTGATGGCGTTGTGGCTGGAGCCGGGCAAGGGGTACGTGCGCACACTGCGGGGCTTGTTGGACGGTCT
>NZ_JBEXCW010000247.1:0-2654 GCF_040605435.1 Streptomyces sp. NPDC005574 | reverse complement strand
GGGGCAGGGGCAGGGGCAGGGGCAGGGGCAGGGGCAGGGGTGAAGCCGAATCTGATCACCGACGTGCACACGACCGATGCGACCGTGCCGGACGTGAAGGCCACCGCCCCGATCCAGCACAAGCTCGCCGAGCGTGGCGTGAAGCCGGCCGAGCACTACCTCGACTCCGGCTACCCCTCAGCCGACCTGATCACCGCCGCTCTGAAGCAGGGCATCCGCATGGTCACCCCGGTCCTCCTGGACCACTCCGCGCAGGCCAAGGCCACCGAAGGCTTCGACAAGAACGCCTTCACCATCGACTGGAAGACCCGGCAGGTCCGCTGCCCCGCCGGCCGCACCAGCTCCCACTGGAACCCCGTCAAACAGCACGGCAAGGACGCCATCGTGATCACCTTCAGCGTCCTGACCTGCCGCGACTGTCCCTTCCAGCAGCAGTGCACCACCTCGAAACCCGGACGCCGCATGCTCACCCTCAGGCCGAAGGAACTCCACGAGAACCTCGCCCGGGCCCGAGCCGAGCAGAAGACCGATACCTGGAAGAACAAGTACGCCCTCCGGGCCGGCGTCGAGGGCACCATCAACCAGGCCCTCGACGTCACCGGCATCCGCCGGGCCCGCTACCGCGGCCTGCCGAAAGTCCGCCTCCAGCACGCCTTCTCCGCCACCGCACTGAACGTGATCAGACTCGACGCCTACTGGACCGACAGCCCACTGCGGCGCACCCGCACCAGCCGCCTCGAACGCCTCGCCTACCGACTCACCGCGTGACCTCTACGAATTGCGCAACAGAGTCGTCGGTACCGTATCCTGCCGTACTCGATGTCCGTTATGCCCTGGTGGAGTGGGTCACGATGCTGATCGTCACCCGTGAAGGTGACCGACGGTGCCGACTCTCTTCCAACTCCTCAGCGCACCCTAGGCGAGAAACTTGTGGCGCGGAGTCACATATTTTTCGCTGCTGCTTTCATCAGCTCTACGCAGGCTTTCTGGAAGCGGGTTTCGTCGGTGAAAAGAGTGAGCAGCGTCTGGGTGTTTCCCCTGAGTACTGAACATCGGTGGTCAGTGGGTGAGACGAAGGCGTCGTCCCCTATACCATGGACCGTGGTGGCGCTCTGGTAGGTCTCGCGTGCGGCCTGGTATCGGATTTTTCCGGTCTCGCTGTCCACCGTAACGGTCAACGAGTCGGAGCCCGTGCGGTAATCGCAGTCGCCGTTGCTCAGCGACTTGCCCCGTACTGGCGTTCCGTCGAAGGCCTGGGTCAGCGCCTGAGGGGAGATGAGGGCGCATGGTGAAATCGGAGCAGCGGGTGTTTCGGTCGCAGGGACAGTGGGCGCGGTCGCGTGGTACGCGGAGACGGAGTCGGAGTGCTGGGCCACCGATGGATTTTGGGTGGACGTGCAGGCCGTGGCCAGGCCGGCGAGAACGACTGCCGTAGCGGCGCAGTTTTTGAGGTTCTTCATGTTTCTTTCAGTCGTGCAGCTTGGGTTTGGCAATTCAGGCAGCAGTTCATGATGGCTGAAAACGCCTGGGGCATTGCCTCGATGCCCCAAAGAGAAGGAAATCGGATTTTTTAAGTAACTCAACTTCGCCACGTCTCGAGTTTACCACAGTCACTTGACTCGCAGTTCAACCCCTTCGTCGCGTCTCAACTCTGATCGATCGCGTAAGAGGCCCGGCGACTAAAAGGGCGCAGCACATCCGTGAATTCTGTCGCCGCCTCCGTGCAGCGGCCAGGGGCCGCCCACACCTGTTCGCGCGCGGTTCGCACCGAAGCGTCTCTGGAGCTAATTCCACCGGATGGTCGGTCTCCGCGCACGCTAAGGAGTCATTACTCTCGATTGGTCCGCGGCTTGAAGAGCCCAGATCAAGCATGGCATGGTAGTAAAATCAAACTCGGGCAGCGAACCGTGACCCCTGGGCTTCAGAATCATGTTCATGTTGACTCCGTGACCATTAGGCAGATTGCGGTGCGATATCCACCGTCGCCTCCACCTCAACACGCCCCGCCGCGACTTGACTGAGTAATCACTGCTTGCCTCCACACTTGGGCCGGCGCCCGGCCAGAGGTGTGGACTTACTGATCGTTTTCTTCCCGGGCAAGTGTGTCCACCATCTGGGCGATAGGTTTCTCGCCAGGCAGTGTGGTGTGCTGGCAGGGTCCTGGCATAGTCGCGCGCGCCGCGGAGATGGGTGAATTGTCTGGTGTGCTCGCAGGCCGGTGAGCATCCTGCGAGCTGGAACTTCACCGGAAGCAACGACCTTTGACCCACTCCACAAAGTGGACAAGACGCGACCTTGCCGGGGCCCTGCACCGCCGGACACGCCGGACTGGACACCGACCGGCTCTCCTTCACACGCAGCATCCGCCTCGCCCGCCGCCAGTGTCACCGCGCAGGCGGCCTTTTCCCCCTGACCGCGTGGCAGCAGCCCTCGCCGACGGCATCCGCGAGATAGCAGCACGCCGGTTACCCACCCGCCGACGGCGCCGCAACCCCCGTGTCGTCAAACGCGACGAACACCGACACGGCACGCGACCCACCCACAGCCCGCGACCCGCCATGGTGGCGTCCTCGGAGCGGTGTAAAAGGCTCGACGAGGGAGGTTCCGGTCTGTGATGTTACGCGGCCTCGGGGAGGGGCGGGATGTCGGGTGCG
>NZ_JBEXCW010000246.1:0-2669 GCF_040605435.1 Streptomyces sp. NPDC005574 | reverse complement strand
CCACTTGTCGTCGAAGTCGGTCAGCCGCTGGCGGGCCTGGTCCTCGTTGACGGCCGTGTAGACGGGCTTGAGGTCACGAGCGAGCTCGGCCCAGTCACGGCGCGAGGCATAGCGCAGGCTGGCGCGGATGAGGTGAACGACACAGGTCTGCACGACAGTTCGCGGCCAGACGGTGCTGACCGCGTCGGGCAGCGCGCTCAGTCCGTGGCAGACCAGCATCAGCACGTCGCGGACGCCTCTGTTCTTGATCTCGGTCAGGACGGTCTGCCAGTACTTCGCGCCCTCGCCCCCGTCGCCGGCCCACAGGCCGAGGATTTCCCGGTAGCCGTCGGCGGTGACCGCGATGGCCACGTAGATCGGCCTGTTCGCCACGTGCCCGTCGCGGACCTTGGTTCTGTCGACGATCTTGTGATCCGGACGGGCTGGGCTCATCGTGCGAGCAGGACGCGTTTGCGAAGGAGATCGAGGCTGGCCCGGCCGAACATCTGCCGTTTCAGCATTTTCAGCCGGTTGATGTTGCCTTCGACGGCGCCGGAACTGTGGGGAAGGGACAGTCCGTTGCGGACGGCGTCGAAGTCGCGGCGGAGGTTGCGGGCGAAGCCCGCGAGTGGGGCGTGGGAGTCTCGTTCGACCTCGGTGATCCAGTCTTCGAGGCGGTCGCCGTGTCGTGCGGTCATCATGACGGCGAACTTCCTGACGTGAAGAGTGAGCTGGTCCAGCTCGGGATCGCGTTCATGCAGCCGGTGAAGCTTGCCGGCGGCCTCGTCCCGCAGGTGTTCGGGGTGAGTCATGATCCATGAGGTGACCTCGCGGACCGACGGAGGCTTCGGCCCCGGATCGGGTGCGTGTCCGCGCCCGGTGCGGTACTGCCGCAGATGACGTTGGACGGCCAACTCGCCTCCGGGGTAGCCCTGTTCCTGAATCTCGCGGTAGAGCTGGGTGGCGTTTCTGACGCCATCGTTCCAGCGCCGGTGCAGGTGGCCGACATACGGGTCGACGACGTGCGCCCGCTGCAGGCTTTTGGCGACGACGTCGTTCGCGGAGGGGGCGTTGACCAGTTTGCGGACGGTGGCCTGGTGCAGTCCGAGTTTCCGGCCGATCCCCGCCTTCGACATCCCCTGCTGCCACAACTCGTGGGCGGCAGCATGTTGTTCACGGAGCCGAGTCACGATCTTCAGCTCTGTCGGCAGCTGGACTACCTGCGGTTCGTCGGGGGTGTCTGCGGGTTGTGAAGGCGGTTGGGCCAGACGGGAGCGATGACCGTTCACTGTCTTCTCGACCGCCTGGCCGAGATTGGCCCACAGATGATAGCGATCAGCGACCTGCTCGGCCTGCGGCGCTCCGATGCGTGCGCCCTCCGCGTATCCGCTGGACCGGTCCCGGCAGATCACCTTCACCTCGGGGTGGTCGCGGAGCCATGCGGCGAGGTCTTCGCCCTCGCGCCCCTCGTAGAGATGCAGTGGGCGGTGGGTGGTCATGTCGATCAGCACCGTGCCGTAGTGACGGCCCTTGCGGAAGGCGAAGTCGTCAACGCCGAGGACCTCCACCTCGCCGACCTCCGGTTCGGGCAGGGCTCTGACCAGCCGCAGCAGCGTGTCCTTGCCCACGGTGATGCCGGCCGCGGCGGCCAGGCGGGCTCCTGCCCGGCCGGCCAGGGCCAGTCCGATCCGCGTCAGCACCCCGCGCAATAGCGGGGTCTGCCGACTGTGCGGGGTCGTCAGTCCCACGATCTGTTCGGCGAACGTCACCGTTGTGCAGGCAGTGTTCTCGCAGCGGAACCGGCGTATGTGTAACTCGATCACCACGCCGAGCCCGCCCACGGCGACGTCACGCAGCTTGCGTACGTACCGGCCGTGCACCCGAGCGGAGCTTTGACCGCACCGACAGGACCCGCTCGCCGCCCGCACCCGCGTCCTCAACACCACCTTGTCCGGCCGTCGCTCGACCTCCTCGATGAGCAACGCGGACAGGTATGGAAACAGCTCCAAGAGCACATCACGAGAGCACGCGATGCATGATTGCGGACGGTCGGCACGAACCGCTCAACTGTCCGGATCACAAGATCGTCGACAGAACCCGGACCTTGACGTGCACGGCGTCGATGAAGACGACCGGGTAGACCGCGTCCAGCGGGCGGGTGCGCCATTCCGCCATCGACTCCAGGGCCTTGTCCGTGATGGTGGAGATGGTCTCCTTCGTTGTCGTCATGCCGTACGTCTGCGCGAGGTGCGAGACGATCTCCCCGGAGGTCAGGCCCTTCGCGGTCAGCGAGATCACCAGATCGTCCAACGCACCCGTCCGGCGGGAGTACTTGGGCAGCATCCGTGGCTGGAAGGTGCCCAGCCGATCACGTGGGATCTGCACCGTGACGGTGCCGACCTCTGTCATCACCTTCTTGCTCCGGTAGCCGTTGCGCGTGTTGCCGCCCGACCGCGAGCCCCGTCCGCCGACCCGGCCGGCCTCGGCGGCCAGGTGCTCATCCATCTCGGCCTCCAGAGCGGCCTGCATCAGGTGCTGGGCCAGCTCGGGCAGCAGACCGCCCTCGCCCATCAGCCGCAGCCCCTCTCCGCGGACTTTCTCGGCCGCGAGCGCGGCCAGCTCCTCCAGCAGCTCACTGGACAGACCGTTCTGCGACACCGGCATCGACTTCACGTCGGCACCCTCAGCGC
>NZ_JBEXCW010000245.1:0-2670 GCF_040605435.1 Streptomyces sp. NPDC005574 | reverse complement strand
GCCAGCTCTACTCCACACTGCTGGGCATCACACACATAAGCATCGACGACGACTTCTTCGCCCTGGGCGGCCATTCGCTGCTCGCCACCAAACTCGCCGCCCTGATCCGTTCCGCGTTCGGTGTGGACGTGACAGTGCGGGATGTCTTCGCCACTCCGACGCCGTTCCGTCTTGCCGCGCTCCTGGAATCGGCCCCGGCTTCCCAGCGGCCGACGCTGCGGCCGATGCCCGGTCTCAGCGACGTTCCTCTGTCTTTCGCCCAGCAGCGCCTGTGGATTCTCAACCAGATGATGGGTTCCAACGCCACCTACAACCTGCCGTTCGCGATCACCCTCACTGGCCGTCTGGACGTCGAGGCACTGGGGTCCGCGCTGACCGACCTGTTCCAACGGCACGAGGCGCTGCGCACGGTGTGCATCCAGGTGAACGGCGAACCCCGGCAGCGGATCCTGCCCGCAACTCCGGTGGACCTGACCGTCGAGCACGTCGGTGAGCAGGAACTGCTGGCAGCTCATTCCCGCGCGGCAGACCACGTCTTCGACCTGGCGCACTCGCCGGTGTCGCTGCAGCTGGTGCGCACCGAGCCCGACGAGCATGTCCTGCTGCTGACCCTCCATCACATCGCAGCGGACGGATGGTCGATGAACCCGCTGCTGCGAGACCTGGCCACGGCCTACACGGCTCGCAGGGCCGGCCACGCCCCAGGCTGGGTCCCGCTGCCCGTCCAGTACGCCGACTACGCACGCTGGCACCGGGAGATGCTGGGATCCTCCGACGACCCGGAATCCCCGCTCGGCCATCAACTGTCCTACTGGCGAGAAACGCTGGATGGCGCACCGCCCGAACTCACCCTCCCCTACGACCATCCCCGCCCCGCCGCCGCATCCCACCGTGCCCACGAAGTGCCGCTGGCCATCGACGCCGCACTGCACGAACGGTTGCAGTACGTGGCGCGTGAAACGGGCACCACCGTCTTCATGGTCCTGCACGCAGCCCTGACGGTCCTGCTGCACCGCATCGGTGCCGGTGCGGACATCTGCGTGGGCAGCCCGATCTCGGCTCGCACCGACGAGGCGCTCACCGATCTGGTCGGGTTCTTCGTCAACACCCTGGTGCTCCGCACCGACCTCTCCGGCGATCCGACGTTCCACGACCTGCTCACGCGGGTGAAGGACACCGACTTGGACGCCTTCGGCCACCAGGACGTTCCCTTCGACCAGCTGGTTGAGCAACTCGCCCCCGATCGGTCCGCGTCGCAGCATCCGCTGTTCCAGGTGATGCTCGTACTCAACCCGGCGATCCCCATGCCGAGCCTGCCCGGCCTCGACTGCCAGATTCGGCTCCTGCATCTCAACTCGACGCAGTTCGACCTGACCGTGAACCTCACGGAGAGCCGATCTGCCGATGGCCGCCCCGCCGGAATGACGGGTGCGATCGTGTACGCACGCGATCTGTTCGAGCAGGACACCGTTCAGACGCTGGTCGAGCAGTTCCTACGTGTCCTTGAGACGGTGGTCAGTCGGCCGGAGACCCGCATCGGGCAGTTCGACCTTCTGCCGGCCGCAGTTCGAAAGCGCATCCTGGTGGACTGGAACGCCACCGCCGAGGAGCTGCCGGCGGCGACCCTGCCCGACCTGTTCGCGACGCAGGTGGCCCGGACCCCGGCCGCGCTCGCCTTGATCGCGGACGGGGTCGAGGTGACCTATGCCGAGCTGGACGCCATGTCCGACCGGCTCGCACACGTCTTGGCGGGCCGCGGCATCGGGGCCGAAGACATCGTTGCCGTGTCGATGCCGCCCTCGCTGGAGTGGATCACCGCCGTGCTGGCGGTGGCCAAGACGGGAGCGGTCTACCTACCGGTCGACCCCGCCTACCCCCATCAGCGAATCGAGTACATTCTCGGCAACAGCAAACCCGCCCTGCTGATCACAGTGGCGAACCTGGAGCAAACCCTGCCCTGCGTAGCGATACCCCGGATGTCGCTGGACTCTCTCGACCAGGCCGCCGATCCGGGGCCTGGGGAACCGTTCACCACGGCTGACCGGGTACGGCCACTGTCGGAGGCCAACGCGGCGTACCTCATTTACACCTCCGGCTCGACCGGTCTGCCCAAGGCCGTCGCGGTCAGCCACACCGGATTGACCAGTCTGGTGTCACACCAGGCCCGGATCTTCCGGACCGGCCCCGGCAGTCGGGTCCTGCAGTTCGTGTCTCTCAGCTTCGACCCGTCCATCCTCGACCTGTGCGGTGCGTTGCTGACCGGGGCGACCCTGGTCGTGGTCCGCGCCGAGGATCTGGTCGTGGGGCAGCCGCTGGTGAACACCATCGCCCGGTACGAGGTCACCACCGCGGTGATTCCCCCCGCGGCACTGGCAGTTCTACCGCAGGGGTCGCTGCCCACGGTGCGCACACTGATCGTCGGCGGAGACTCCTGCCCACCGGAACTGGTGGCCCGATGGTGCAGTGACCGCCGCATGATCAACGCCTATGGTCCGACGGAGAGCACAGTGGCCGCGACCATGTCCGGACCTCTGCGCGCGGACGGAGCCGTGCCGCCGATCGGCTCACCGGTCGCCAATACGCGCGTGTATGTGCTGGACGGGTATCTGCAACCGGTGGCGTCTGGGGTGGTCGGTGAGCTGTATGTCGCGGGAGCGGGTCTGGCGCGCG
>NZ_JBEXCW010000244.1:0-2700 GCF_040605435.1 Streptomyces sp. NPDC005574 | reverse complement strand
CTACGGGCTCAACGTCCCAACGAGCTACCGGCGTCGGCGGGCAGGCGCCGCAGCCATGTTTTCACGCCGGCAAGGCGCACCCGAAGGGATCAGGGGGACTGACCTGGAGAATCTCCGCGCGCCCGTCACGGCGGGACCGCTCAGGGAAGAAGGCGCCGGTTGTCGTGCCGAAGGTCTGAGCGATGGCTGATCGGTACTTCACGGGCTGCGCGTCACCGGCCTCCCACCTCTTCCACTGCCGGAGCAAGTCCTGCTCGCTCACGACCTGGTCGTCCGGGAGCCGGACCATCAGCGCGCGCACCGCGTCGGTCTGCGACCAGTC
The DNA here is from genome assembly GCF_040605435.1 of Streptomyces sp. NPDC005574. Taxonomy (NCBI): domain Bacteria; kingdom Bacillati; phylum Actinomycetota; class Actinomycetes; order Kitasatosporales; family Streptomycetaceae; genus Streptomyces; species Streptomyces sp. NPDC005574. The sequence goes on along the minus strand of NZ_JBEXCW010000244.1, from coordinate 2,378 downwards.
CCGAGCAGCACGCTCCTCCACCATCCGGCGAGCCCAGTCAGGACGCTCGTCAACCATCGCGATCCCCTATCCCCGTACGGTCCAGCGGCGCAGCCTGCGCCCCGACAGGGTGATGCCCGCGGAGCGGAAGCCGGCCCTTCTGCGGCCGAGCATGGCACGGCCTCTTGATCGCGCGGAGGTGACAAGTGGTAGTGACATTTCGAATGTCACCGGCCGATGTCACTTTCCGTAGTCGCAGGATCCGAGCACGGTCATGGTCATCAAGCGCCAGGAGCTGCGTATCGGAGGTCGAGGTCAATGGGGGCCGCCATCCATTGGAGGATGTGCACGGCGGAGCATGGCCAGCACGGTCTCCGGGTGACCGTCGTACACGATATGAGGCTCATCAGCGGTCGGCGGGTGGAAACGGCCCGCGTGCCTGATCAGGTCTTCCTCGCTGAACTCGATGCTGTTCGCGTCGACCAGCGACTTCCCATTGCGCTTGCGGATTCGGCTCCAGCGCTCCTCATGCGAGGCCGGCAAGTAGATGAGTACAGCTTCGCCGCCGGCCTCCATCACGGTCGCCGCCCACTGGCCTCGCTCTTCTGGAGTCCAGAAGCCGTGATCGACCACAACCTCATGCCCGGCCGCCAGGAGTTTCTGAAGATCGAGGGCGATGTCCTTGAGTACAGGTGCCTCCCGGACCCTGAACTGCCCACGGGGGAAGTCCCTGCCGTAGTGACCGTAGCGGCTGAACATCTCCTCATCAGGGCACAGGCGCCGAAAGCCGTCATCTTCCAGGGCGCGGGCGAGGGTTGTCTTGCCGGAGCCCTGAAGGCCGGACATGAGGATCGCGCGTGGCGCGGCTCCCGGTCGGCCCGACAAAGCGTTCTTTGCGGTCACCGGAGTGCCTCTGACGTCGTGCGACGTGTTCGGCCCGGCGCGCCCAAGTCCACGCCGTATTCGAGCAGCTCGCCGTCGGCGTCCAGGAAGCGTGCGCTCAGCACAAGGATCGCCGCGACGGTGTCGGCCTCCAATTCCAGGAGTTCGAGGTCGTGGCCTGTTGCGATCCGAGCCGTCTCTTCGTCTACGCGCTTCACGACGTGCCGCCCGGTCGCCCGAGCGATCAAGTCGAGCGACAGTCCGCCTTTGAGTCGCTCGCTCCGCGCCAGCTCGGGGACAGCCTTGGCGAACTCCGCTGGGATCCATGAGGTGGAGTGGGAGACGATGCCATGACCGTCTCGGTAGACACGGCTGCGACGAATCACGTCGTCACCAGGCGAAATGCCCATCACCTCAGCGACGTCTTCGGGCACCTCGACTATGCCGGCGGTGTGGCCGGAGGACTTTTCGCCGACGCCCCACGACGACTGGGTCTTGCTGCTGCGGTCGTGGCGCTCCGCCCCGGAGGTCAGGGAGATGGGGCGCGCCATCACCTCTGTGCCGACGCCGGGGATCCCTTGCACGAGTTTCTCTTCGCGCAGGAGTCGCATCGCGCGGTCCGCAGTGGCTGTGCTGACTTCCCACTCGGTCGCCAGCGTCTTGATGCTGGGCAGGAGGTCGCCCGGCGAGAGTTCCCCAGAGCTGATCAGGTCGCGGTAGTGGCCCGCGATGCGCGCGTACGGCGGCCGATTGTCGGCTCGGGGTGGCCCTGACATGTGCCTTCGCCTCCTTCAAATTCTCTCTGGGTGCCTCACTATACCGCTTGACACCTGAGGTTACCTGATGCAACCTGATGTACGTAAGACGTCGGTGACCCTTTGGGAGCACCGAGCAAGCACCATCGCAAGACCGCAGTAGTCGTTCAGCACCACCGCGGAAGCACTTCCTCTGACGAAGGGGAGGGCCAGGGTCGATGCTCCACAAAATCCCCTGGGCCGGTCACCTGGCCGGATGCCTCCTCCTGCACGTCGCAGCGCTGATGCGCTGTCCGATCAGCCAGGACGCCGACTTCGGTCGTGCACCTGGCGGCCGGAGAGCACACCGCGACGCAGCCCCTCACCTGCACGACAAGGAGTCCTCTATGTCCGCGACTTCCGCGCCTTCCCAAGCGGCGCCCCGCAAGCGCCGCCGCAAGTGCCGCACCCGGACGGTCAGCCCCCGGCCGCCGATCCTCGCGTCTGAACTTCCGTCCGTTGAGATCGACCTGACGCTGGGCCGGGAACACCTGGTCTGCCCCGACTGTGAACTCTGGACGCCGGTCACCGGTGTCTTAGGAACTCCCAAGCTGGTCCCGCATCACACCGAACCTGCCAAGGCGCGCACGGAAAAGCCGCAGCGCTGCACAGGGAGCAACCGCCGGATTGAACCGCCCCGGCGTGTCCGGAGACTCCACTTCGTGAGGAGATGGAGTCCATGTCACGTCCTTCGAGGAACTACCCGGCCGAGCTGCGGGAGCG
>NZ_JBEXCW010000243.1:0-2758 GCF_040605435.1 Streptomyces sp. NPDC005574 | reverse complement strand
CCGCCGCCCCGGCCTCCACAGCCACCCTCCCCACCCCCACCTGAACGATCTAAACGATCATCCCACAGACCGACCGCGATCAAGTTGACAATGCCCCTTCGGGAAGTACTGACGCAGCAGCCCGTTCGTGTTCTCATTTGTCGGTCGTTGCCAGGGCGAGTGCGGATCGGCGAAGAACACCTTCGTCCCGGTGTCGAGAGCGAACTGGGCATGGCCGGAGAGTTCCTTCCCTCGGTCCCAGGTGAGGGTCTTGCGTAGCTGCTCGGGCAGCTGCGTCATCGACGTGGTGAGCGCCGCGTTCATCGCGATCGCGCCATAGCCTCCGAGTGAGGGGCCGTTCTTCGTGGGTGTCCTTTCACCCCAGCCCTCCAGCCGGGGCAGGTGCACCAGGAGTGTGGAGCGGCTGCTGCGCTCGACGAGCGTGCCGATCGCGGAGCGGCCCGTCCCGATGATCAAATCGCCTTCCCAGTGTCCGGGGACCGCGCGGTCTGCGGCCTCGGCGGGGCGTTCGCTGAGGACGACGTCCGCGGTGACATGCCCCTGCGGCTTGTTCCGTGACCGTGCACGGGGAGTCCGCAGCGCCCGGCCGGTGCGCAGGCACGTGACCAGCTCCCGTTTGAGCGCGCCACGACCTTCGATGAACAGCGCCTGGTAGATCGCTTCGTGGCTGATGCGCATGGACTCATCATCGGGGAAGTCGACTGGGAGCCGGTGGGAGATCTGCTCCGGGCTCCATGCCGTCGCCCATCGTCTGTCCTGCCGGTGCGGCTTGTTCAGCCCTTTCCATGCGGGCGTCCTGGGCCCGGTGACGATCGTGTTGTCGGGGCGGCGGACGCTGCCGGCGAGCCGGTCCTGTACGTATTCACGCAACCTGTCGTTGCCTGTGAGCTTCGCGGTCTTCGGGCGCTTGGCGGCCTGCTGTGCTTTCCACTGGGCGACCGTCGCGCGGTACTCCTGCTTGCCACCGCGCGTTGCGGCGTTGCGGCGCAGTTCGCGAGAGATCGTTCCGGGGTCACGCCCCAGGGCGCGGGCGATCTCGCGCACGCCCTTGTTCATCGCCCTGAGGATCGCGATCTCCTCGCGCTCCTCGAACGCGAGGTACCGGCCCGTGGGCTCGGCCAACGAGATCGGAGGCATGCCGCCACGTGACGAAACCACCTCGCACCCACCGGCCACGACACGCCGACCGCCAACGACGCCTCCACCGTCGTGACCCCCGTGGCGATCAGCCGCCAGAACTGGCGCTGCACGACCCGAGACGGATCAGGCCGCCCTGGCGACCGCATCGCCGGCCGCAACGCACGATCAGCGCGCCACTGCCGACGCCGACCCTCCGGAACATCGCTGGTCTTCAAACTCCAGTCCGCCGTGGCCACGTCGCACACCTCCGAGATCAAAGTGTTGCGACGACCAGTTGAATTCACCTTCCGACCCGCGGTCCGCGTGGAAGATCACCCCGGCCACGCCGCCGCCTCGGGTCGCCACCGCCATCTTCAGCGCGTCGACGACCAGTTCGGTCCGCATGTGGGTGGCCATCGACCAGCCGAGCACCCGGCGTGAACAGATCTCCAGAACGCAGGCCAGATACAGCCACGTGCCACCGACCTGCACGTATGTGATGTCGCCGCACCACTTCTCGTCGAGCTGCCCGGCATGGAACACGCGGTTGATCAGGTCCGGGGCCGGCGGTGCGAGCCGGTCCGGGACAGTGGTGCGTTTGCGCCGCCGCAGATGGCGGCCCTCGATCGAGTTGACACGCATCAGCCGTTCCACGCGCTTGCGGTTGACGGTGTGTCCGAAGCCCCGCAGCTCGGCATGAACCCGGCGGACTCCGTACGTGCCCTTGTGATCGGCGTGGATCTCGCGGATCTCCTCGACCAGGGCGTCGTCGGCCGCCCGACGGGCCTGTCGGGCCTCCGCGCCGGCAAGCCACCGGTAGTAGCCCGAGCGCGAGACCTCAAGGATCCGGCATATCCGCTGCACGCCGAAGTCGGCGCGGTGGGCGGAGATGAAGCCCCAGCGGCCGGTCATGCCCTCATCTCCTTGGCGAAATACTGGGCCGCCCGGCGCAGGATCTCCCGCTCAAGTTCCCACTTCTTCTCGGCCTTGCGCAGTCGGCCGAGCTCGGTCCGCAGCCTCGCCAGTTCCTCGTGCCGATCCGCCCCCGCCCCGTCGCCGCGGACCTGCTCACGGCCGGCGACCTCGTCGGCCTGCCGGACCCAACTGCGCAGCGTCTCGCCGGTCACACCGACGTCCGCGGCGACCGCGGCATATGGCCGCTTCCCGCCCGCAGCGCGGTACAACGCCACCGCGTCGTTCCTGAACTCCACCGGATATGGAGACTTCCGTCCCACCAGGACACCCTTCCTCGGACCTACAAGATCCATTCTCAGAGTGTCCACACCACGGGAGTCACCTCAGTCCAGGGCGTCACCGTCAACGGCCCCCAGCACACGGCCGATCGTGGCAGGCGACGGAGAGCCCCGCCATCTGAGCAGGTGACGCCGGATCCCGATCACGGTCAGGAGTGCGTTCGGGGCACGCTGGCCCCACCCGGCGAGTTCGTCGATGCTCCTCGCTCCCGAGACGACCGCGCAGGCACACACCAGCAGGATCGCTGTCAGCGAGTACCACCAGCCCCGCCGCGAGCGCGGGTCGGGCACCGACCTCGGATATTCAGCGGCTGAGGTGATCTGATCGGGTATCAGCAGAAGGTGCCCGTGGCCTGCGAGGATGCGAGTGTTGAGGTCGTATCCGG
>NZ_JBEXCW010000242.1:0-2777 GCF_040605435.1 Streptomyces sp. NPDC005574 | reverse complement strand
TTCGTGGTCTACCGTCGCCGAAGCGGCCGCCTCGTTTTGATCTTGGGTCACACCACGTCATGATCGGGACGGCCGTAGGCATGCCCGCACCCACCCCCCATCAAGACACTGACCAGCCGCGATGAACACTGGCAGAGCTATCTACAGCTGCCGTAACGTTCGAGCAAATCTGCGTTCGGCCTGTGCGCGATTATCGCTTTGCTGGGAAAGCCATGAATCGTGAGCCCGTCCGAGTCGCATCTGGCCGAGGTGTACGGGGCGGAGGTGTCCAAGCAGACCAGCTCCACGGTCGCCGACAAGGTGCTGGAGGGGCGGCAGCCGAGCTTTTCTGATCACCGGTGTGCTTGGCTCGGTGATGTTGCTGTGGCCGGTCACTGCGAGTGTCGCCATCTTCTGCGCTCTCATCTCTCGTCCCGATTCACACAGCCGCTCTGGTTTTCCCTCGCAGGCGGTGATGCCGGCTGCGGATGGCCTCGACCTGTTTGCGGTGGCCGGCGTTGGTGGCCAGTCCCTCGGCGACGGTGACGGCCTCGGTGAAGGGGAAGTCGGTACTTGGCACATGTCGCGCATGCTCCAAGTTCCACGCGATCCCGCAGACGGCGTCGTGGATCCCACCGATGACCGGAGCCCTGGTTTTTGCCAGTCCGACAAGGCCGCTCACCCGGTCGAACTGTTCGCTAACCGCAAATAGGGCGGCCAGCGTCCGCAACGCGTTCTGAGTCGGCGCGGACGGATCGATCGCCGCCTCGACCTGCTCGCACAGGCCGTCGAAATCGGTGGTGTCAAGGCTGTAGTAGACCAGCGCCCAGCGGGCGCCGTCGGCGGGAGCGGCCCTGCGCCAGCCGCGGCCGTGCTCCGGGGAAGCCAGCTCGCCAATGATGATGTCGAGAATCGGTGTGATGTCGGTCTGCCGATGGATGTTGCGGGCCATGCGCATGGCGGCGTCACGAACGGCCCGTTCATCTTGATCGAGGCCGGCGAAGAGTGAGAGCAGGCAGGGTGTCGATAGCGGGAGGGGAAGGTCGATGCGGTGGACCTCGGACGGCGCCACTTGCCGGAGTCGTCGTACAAGGTCCGGATCATCCGTGCGGCATGCGTGGATCAGCAGTGCAGCCGTGATGTAGCGGCGATTCTCCTCACGGAGATGGACGGGCTCGGTCGGCTCATTGACGAATGCCTGCCGGTCTCCGAGCATGTCGGCCAAGTTGCCGACGTCATCGGGGGTGATCGTCGCCCCGGCGTGCACCGCTTTGAAGACGCCGCGAGCCTGGTCCCGCACATCGAGCGCGTTCGAACCACCGCATCCTTCGGCCAACAACTCCTCGGCGAACATGCATTCGGCAGGGGGCAGGGAACCGGTCATCTTCCGAGCCTATGGCGTGAGCCTCAAGTCGATCTTCCGTCATCGCTACTCATGTACGTGGCGTTCGATCATCAAATGGGAAACGGTGATGACGCTCCGCACGGCCGCCCTCGCCGGCCGGTCCTTCGCCAACCCCGACGACATCACATCCGCCACGACCCTGGCGACCGACCAGCTCAACGCCCGTGCCAGACCATGGAACTGGGGCAGGCCAGCCCCGCCAACTCGCCTGCTCCGACGCCGATATGTGTAAACGGCGAGCTCAAGCGGTCGGCGCATCACCGCTGTTCAGGAGGTCAGCGTAGACCTCTGCCGGAGTGCGGGGGACTGTAAAACGTTCGGTGTAACTCCCGATCATGGAAGATGCATCGATGACCAGCGACAACGTGACCGAGGCCGAACCCGTCGAGCCGTCTGAGGCGGCGTCGACGAAGTCTGTGGACGACCGGCTGATTGACGAGCTGGTGGGCCGGGCTCAGGCCGAGGACCTTCAGCTGACCGGCGAGGGCGGGCTCCTCCAGCAGCTGACCAAGCGGCTCCTGGAGTCCGCTCTCGAGGGTGAGATCACCAACCACCTCGGCTATGACAAGCACGATCCGGCCGGGAAGAACGGCGGCAACTCACGCAACGGCACCCGCGCCAAGACCGTGCTCACCGACGTCGGCCCGGTCGAGATAGCCGTGCCTCGCGACCGGGAAGGCAGCTTCGAGCCGAAGATCGTCAAGAAGCGGCAGAAGCGTCTGTCCGGCGTGGACGAGATGGTCATCTCGCTCGCGGCGAAGGGCCTGACGACCGGCGAGGTCCAGGCCCACCTGGCCGAGGTCTATGGAGCCGAGGTGTCCCGCCAGACGATCTCCACGATCACCGACAAGGTCCTCGACGGCATGGCCGAATGGCAGAACCGGCCGCTCGACTCCCTCTATCCCGTGATCTTCATTGACGCTGTCCACGTGAAGATCCGCGACGGGGCGGTTGCCAACAGGCCCATTTACGTGGCCCTGGCGGTCACTGTTTGAGGGCCGTCGGGACATCCTCGGGCTGTGGGCCGGCGACGGCGGCGAGGGCGCCAAGCACTGGATGCACATCCTCACCGAGATCAAGAATCGCGGTGTCAACGACGTCCTCATGCTGGTCTGCGACGGGCTCAAGGGCCTGCCCGACGCGGTCGAGGCCGTCTGGCCCCTCACTACCGTCCAGACCTGCGTGGTCCACCGAAGCCGTCAAAGAACAACGCGTTGCTTCCCGGATGCGATGTCGTTGATGTGGTATGCGCATATCCGACGAGGTCCGCAGCCAGTTGTCGCGGCGGTTCGATGTTGTGCTCCCGCACCTGAACGAGCGTCAGCGACGTCTGGCGCTGGCGACCGAGGCCCGGCTTCTCGGCCACGGAGGCGTTGGCCTGATTGCACGGATA
>NZ_JBEXCW010000241.1:0-2778 GCF_040605435.1 Streptomyces sp. NPDC005574 | reverse complement strand
AGGAAGCAAACAGCCTCGGCCTCACCATCCGCTTCGACCCGATCGTAGAACCCGTAACCGCCTGACCAGCACCAACTCTCTTCTTTTCGTGTCAGGGTTTCAGGTGTCCAGTCATTTGCAACGGCTCATGAAACACCGTTCGGCCTGCTCGCACCTCAGCCTCTGCCGTGTTTCATAGGCGACCGCCTATGAAACAGTGGGGTGGCGGGCGGACCTCCGGTTCTTCGAGCGTAGGGGTCCGTCTCGGCCTGGTCATCCACCGATCATCTTGGCTGCGCTGGGATGCCGAGCGTCCAGCAGAGGAAGCTCAGCTCGTCGACGTCCTGCTCGATGAGGGCCGACAGGGTGGTTCCTCCGCCGTGGTCGGAGTCACGCAGCGGCACCAAGAGGTAGGGGCCGCCTTGCGGGGCGTCGGTTTGGAGGGCCGCGATCATCTTGAGCGGGTCGTATGGCGGGACGGTGCGGTCGTTGAGTGCCGTTGCGATCGCGATCACCGGGTAGCGGTGGTCTGGCCGTACGTTGTGGTAGGGCGAGTAGGCGGCGAGGTAGGCGCACTCGTCGGGGTCATCCGGGGAGCCGTATTCAACGGTGGCGCCGCTGAGGTTGGGGAAGGTGGGAAAGCGCAGCATGTCGAGCAGCGGCGCGCGGCAGTAGACGGCGCCGAACGCTTCGGGCGCCTGCAGTGCGGTGACGGCGACCAGCAGGCCGCCGTTGCTGTTGCCGCGCGAGGCGATCCTGTCGGGGGTGGTCCATCCGGTGTTGACCAGATGGCGGGCCGCGGCGATGTAGTCGTCGAAGGCGTTCTGCCGGCGCATGCCGACGGCTGCCTCGTGCCAGGTGCGGCCGTATTCGCCGCCGCCGCGTATGTTGGAGTGGGCCAGCACTCCGCCGAGCTTGAGCCAGGCGGCGCTGACGGCTGAGAAGCGCGGTTCTACGGGGATGTTGAAGCCTCCGTAGCCGCTGAGCCGGACCGGTCGCCGTCCGTCGCGCGGCAGGTCGGTGCGGTAGACAAGAAACATCGACACGGGGGTGCCGTCGGCTGACTCGTACCAGACCTGTTGCGTGGTGTACACCGTCGGGTCGAGGCCGGCATCGGGTACGTGGTAGGGCTCCAGTCGGTCCTGCGTGTAGTCGTACTTGTAGACCGACGGCGGCTGCACGAACGAGGTGAAGGCCACCCACACGTCGTCGCCGTGCCAGGAGCCGGTGACCCCACTGACGACGCCCACCCCCTCGTTCCGGTTGACCGAGCCAAGGGACGGGAGCGCCAGGTCCCGCAGATGAGTGCCGTCCTTGGCGTAGACGGCCACCCGGTGCGAGGCGGCGTGCGAGTAGACAGCGTAGAGGCGGCCTCCGATCCCGGTGACGGTCTGCAGAATGTCCGGGCCTTCTCGGATGAGCGTGCACCATGAGGTCGGGTCGGTGAGGGGAGCAATGCACAGGCGTCCGCGCGGCGCGTCGAGGTCGGTCCACACGAGCACCGAATCGTCGATCACCTGCACCTGGTTGACCGACCGCATTCCGGTGGCCACCGGAATCAGCTCGTCGTCGGTGAGACGCAGCAAAGTGACGTCGTTGGCGTGCACGAAGTCCCACACGGTGATGACGGCGTACCGGCCGCACTCGCTGGCGTCCACGGTGCACCAGTGGTCCTTGTCGCGATCGTCCCCGAAGACCTTGCGGGCCGGGGTGTCCGAGCCGATCTGGTGCTCGTAGACGGCGTGCCAGTACGCTTGCTCGTCGGGTGGGACCTCGCCGGGCTCGGGGTAGGCGGTGTAGAAGAAGCTGGACGAATCGGGTCGCCAGGCGACCGAGCCGTGGTCGGTGCCGCGTAGTCGGTCGGGTAGCAGCTGGCCGGTCTCGACGTCGAGGACATGGATCACCGCGTCGTGGGTGCTGCCACTGGCCCGGCCGAATGCCACCAGGGTGCCATCGGGGGACGGCTGGGCGAACACCAGGACGTCGCCGGCCGGCCAAGCGCCCGGGTCGATCACGGTTTCTGAAGGGGCACTGGTCGAACGGCGCATCACCAGGGCGGACTTCTCGTCGTCGGCACCGGCTTGCCAAAAGAAAGTGCGCCCGTTCCGGCCCGCAGGGAGCGGTGGGGACAGCCGCGCGTAGCGAGCGGAACGGGCGACGGCAGCACGCAGACCGTCGCGTCCGGGGACGCTGTCGAGCACCGTGCGGGTGACCGCCTCCTGGGCAGCGATCCAGTCGACCGTCTCGCCGTCGTCGAGCCGTTCCAGCCAGACATACGGGTCCTCGTAGCGCCGGCCATGCAGCGTGTACCCGCCCTCAGAGGCGCGGCGAGTCGGGGGGACCTCCACAGGCAGCGTTGGCCTCACCATCAGGTGCCTCTCTTTTCGGACCAGCACGGTCCCGGGAGTTAGCCGGACAAAAACGATCTACAAGCCAAGCAAACGCTCCGGCACCGCGCATGAGTAACCTTCGCTCGTTCTGCACCCTCAGACAGTCATCGCTTGTCCAGAGGGGACCGTTCGGCAGCATCAACTGTGGCGCGGGGGCCGGGCACTGTCACGGCTGGCCCCAGGTCGAGGCGCTTGTCCATGTCGAGGCGGAAGGTGCCGTACGGGTTGACGTTGGACCAGAACAGGGCGGTCAGGCCGCGCCGGTCCTCATGGTCTTTGGTGGAGATACGCGCGGTAGCGCCGGGGCATGCCCCGGCGAGAGGCCGGCCAGGGACTTCTCGCACTGGATGGTCCTGCGTAGATCGCTGCACCCCAACCGGCGCGGCAAGGACGGACAACTCCACCGAGA
>NZ_JBEXCW010000240.1:0-2854 GCF_040605435.1 Streptomyces sp. NPDC005574 | reverse complement strand
TACGGCGCCTGATCACCCGTCTCACCCACCGCCGGCCGACGCCGGTCGACCACATCCTGCACTGGTCGACATGGCGCCGCAGACGCCAACACCAAGCCCGCCACAGTCACTACAAACGACGCGGACACAGTCCCTGAAAACTGCCCAGCACTCAGAACAAATACCGTTGCAGTACTAAGCCGTGGACAGCAGCTTCTCGCCGAACTGGACTTGGACGAGGTGTGGCTCAGGTTCGTGCGCTTCGGCTCCCAGCGCTTCGACACCGCGGACACGCCAGACGCCGATGGCCTTCTCTTCCAGTACGGGACTCACGCCTTCGAGGGACCGCCCGTCTTCACGCTGGACCTGGCCCGGCAGTTCGAGATCAACGATGCTTCTGGCGAGCATGATCATTACATTCAGCTCCACTGCGAACTTCGGTACGAGCCCGTCCCCCAACTTCGGGCGCTGAGGCACTTCGAGACCTGGTTCTTCCACGACACAGACGACGAACTCGACGCCTGGGCCGACAGCCTTGGCCGCCAGGAATTCTGGCCGATCGTCCGCACCTTCCACCCCCAGGAAATCCGGGTCTACCAAGAGCAGGCGTGATCACAGCCGCGAGCGACCTGCCTTGTGACACTCCGCGACCGCACCCCAAGATCTGTGCCAGAGCCCAACCGTCACCTACGAAGCCAGTCCATCGTGCTGAATCTGTCCGGTGTGACGTTCTGCGACTCAGGCGGCCTCAATGCCCTGCTCCTGGCCCAGCAGCAGGCGGACCAGCACGGGGCGGAGATTGCCGTGGCGTGCGTGCCGGCGCAGCCGCGGCGCGTCTTGCAAATGACCGGAGCAGATCAGATTCTGCCGGTCCATGACACCGTCACCGAGGCCGAAGCTCTGCGCCACTGCACTGACCGTCCGGACGCCCGAGGGTGAGACGGGCCGGCTCGGCAGCGCCCGTCGCGCAGCGCACCTGGTGGGCGGCCGCCTCCCCGGGGCGTGTGCGGCAGCCGCGTCTGCCGCACGGATTCGAGCCGTCAGGGGGCGAGCGCCTGCTGAAGACCTCCGCCGCCTTGGCACGGCAGGTCGACATCTGTGATGAATCAGCCGGTTCCTGGCACGATGCACGGTATGCAGCCGCTACCGAGCCCGTGCCCGGGCCATCTGATCCCGGACGTCAGCGACGGCTTCGACGCTGCGTATCGGGCGGCCAGGGCGGAGCGTGCGGTGTTCGTCGCCATCGAACATGAAGGCCAGCAGTGGACGGTGAAAGCGGACGCGCTGACCGCCGGCCCGGGCCACGCCGTCGATAAGGCGGTGTACGAGGCCCTGCGGGCCGCCGTCGTGCGGTTGGTCCAGGAGCGGGAGACCGGCCCGGACGCCTACGCGGGCCCGGTGTACTTCATGCTGCACGGCGTGCCGAGCCAACAGCGGGCCCGTGAACTGGCCGCCGCCTTCCACGCCGCCCTCTACGGCGACCTGGAGCCGCTACACCGCGCCGTGCCCGAGCCCAACCGGGACGCGTAGCCGCACGAAGAAAGCCAGGGGCCTTGCACTGCCTGCCGGTCCGAAGATCGTGGAGGCCTCACCCGAATGTCCGCGTACTCATCTCACGCGTACGCCGACACCGAAGCGATGTACCGCCTGTCAGATGACGTACACACACCACCGGAGCGAGACCCTGGTGGCGTGCCGGGACGGCCCAGCGGCGGGGATGAGGTCAAACGGCGGTGCGGGCGGCCATGCTGCCGTTGGGATCGTCGGCGAGAGCGATCAATACCGTGACGCGCTTGCCGACCGGTTCCCGGCGCACCTGATAGGCCTGACTGAGTGCGAGGGTGATCTCCAAGCCGTGGCCGCCCAACCGTTCGGGGTCGGTGGCGGCGACATCCGGCAGGACCGGGTCGCCGTCCCACACCGAAACACGCACCGCACCGTCATCCACCTGCAGATCGAGCGCCACGGAGCCGGGTGCGTACTTGACCGCGTTGGCCACCAGTTCACTGACCACCAACTGCGTCACGCCCAGCGCCCGCTCAGACACCGGCACACCGTGCACGGACCGCACCGCGGTGAGGAAGCTGACGGCCAGGTGCCGCGCGTCGCCGATACAGGAGGAGTCGCCGTCGTAAGCGACCGACGCCGACAACGTACTGCCCCCTACTTTCCGTTCCTCGTCCCCCGTGGTCTGCTGCATACGCCCCGTCCCACCTCATATGATCACTACAAGAGCTTCACGCAGTCCGCTGCATTGCACCACTGACCCGCTGCCGCACGCCGGACGAGTGCCCACACGGCACGAGTGCCCACACGGCACGAGTGCCCACCTCGCAGGGAAAGGACCGGTAGACGGTATGAGCCAGACCCGTCTGACCGTCTCCGAGCGCACCACACCCGACGGCGTGCGCATCCTCACTCCGGCCGGGAAGATCGACTACAACACGACCGACATCCTCCACAGGGCGCTCACCGCACACGACGATCCCGACGGGTGCACCGTCATCGACTTCCACGGCGTCACCTTCATGGACTCCAGCGGCATCAACGTCCTGGTCGCCGCGAACAACGCCGCCCGCGCCGGCAACGGCTGGCTACGCCTGGCCCACACCCCCGCCCCCATCGTCGAGGTCCTGCACATCGTCGGCCTCGACGACGTCCTGCCCCTGTACGCCACCCTCGAAGACGCCCTCGCACCCCAATCCACCACCTGACCCCCTCCCGCTACCTGACCTCGCTGGTCGGCATGCTGGTGGTCAGCAAGCGCCTGCGCCGCAAGGGGAGCGTGTCTGAAAGATCGTGTAAGTCCGTGATGTGGAAGTCTGGCCCGGGGCTCGGCCTCGGGCTCTCGGGCCGGGCGGATCGGACGAGTCAT
>NZ_JBEXCW010000239.1:0-2882 GCF_040605435.1 Streptomyces sp. NPDC005574 | reverse complement strand
TGTACTTCGAGGGCCGTCCCACGTAGATCTTCACCTTCCTGGATCACCAAGATCCATTGTCAGGTGTGTCCACATCGCAGGGGTCACCTCAGCGTTTGGCCTGTTCGGGGTTGTGGCAGATCACGAACCGGTCGGTGGTGTCGGCGCGTTGGACCTGCTTGACCTGCATGTTGTCGGCGACGTGTGCATAGCGGCCCTGGCGGGACAGGGCGGCCTGGGCGGCGGGTGAGCCGGAGCGGATCTTCTCGCCGAGGATGTAGTGGCCGCCAGCCCGTTGCAGGAAGCGGCGGTTCTTCTCGGAGGCGAAGCCGCGGTCGGCCACCCACACCACCCGGGTCAGCTTCCACTCCCGCAGATCCTCGCGGACCTGGCGGATGAGCGACTGATCGCCGGTGTTCCCCGGCCAGGACCAGACGCGGATCGGGATGCCGGTGCGGGTGACCGCCATGCCGATGACGACCTGTGGCAGGTCCGGGCGGTGGTCCTTGCTCTTGCCGTACGCGCGGAACGACTTCACGTTCTCCTCGCCGTCGCCGTCGCCGTCGCCGTCTTGGCTGTCGGGCAGCGGATCCGGTTCGGGCGGTGCGTCCAGGCGGCGGCCGCGCTCGTCGCGGGCGGCGGGGATGTCCGCCTCCCCGGTCTCGAAGTAGGTGCTGGTGGTGTCGAAGAACAGCAGGTCGACTTCGAGGTTGAGGAGGTCGGCGACGGCCCAGTAGACCTCCTCGGCGAACTGGTCCTCGATGGTCAACAGCCAGTCCATCGCCCGGTAGCAGGCGTCCTCGCTGGTGGCGGGCAGGCCGGGGATGTGGCTGTCGTGTTCGATCCAGCGGATCGCGGCGAGCTTCGAGCTGGGGGCCAGAGCACGGTTGGCGACCAGCGCGAACAGCACCCGCTCGGCGGCAGGGTCCAGGCGGCGTCCCTTGAGGAGCTTCTTCATCACGGTGTCGATCCCGATCCGGTGCCACAGGCCGTCCAGGGCATGGGCGCCGCCCATCGGGCGGGAGGCCAGGAACGTCAGCTCCGAGCCGGAGGTGGCACGCAGGGCCGCGGCCGGGTCGAGGAGCTTGGTCAGCGAGGCGACCAGCCGTTCGATGGCCGGGCGGTCCAGGCGGTCCTCACGGCCGAAGCTGTGCAGAACCTGCGGGCGTGAGGTCCCCGTGGCGGCGTCCCACTCGTTGTGCGCCAGCTGCAGATAGCGCACGGACGAGCCGTCCTTGTTCTTTCTCGTCGTCGCCCGTACATACATGGTTCCAGACCCTAGCAGCATCACCGCAGTTCAGCGCAAGGTAGTCACATGAAACGTGTTACTAGGCGATTCTGACCGTTCCACCAGGCCGAAACCACGTGACCTGCAACAACACCGTCAAACGTGTCCAGAACCCGCCATCAGCTGCGGAACGCAGGGTCCAAAGGCACCGCGAATGGCCGAGCGCCTCGTCGACGACATCTTCACCGCCCTGGACGAACAGACCGTCGTCGTCCCGGGCACCGACGCGGCTGCTCTGATCGTCCCCAGCCTCGCCAACTCGCTCCAAGCAGTGCTTGACCAGCGGAAACTCCTGGTCACTCGAATCGAGGAACTGCTGGAGAACCACCCTCTTTCGAAGGTCCTGACGTCCATGCCGGGGATCCTTGTCAGGACCGGAGCCCGCATCCTCATCGACGTCGGTCTACCGGGCCTTTAGGTGGTGGCAGGCGTGCTGGAGGGCGTGGCGCGCTTGGAGGAGGTGGGTGGTGGTGGCGGAGTCCCCGGTGCGTGCAGTGTGCCTAGCTGCGGCGGCGGTTTCGCCGATGAGGTCGCGGGCGACAGCCACCAGGTAGGGAATCCATGACTGGTAAAGCTGTCGATCACGTGCCGGGTGGGGGCGGCTCTGGGTGCGGTGATGGGCGTGGACCAGCCACTGGCGGGCTGGAAGACCGCCAGTGACCGGTTTCAGGCGCCGCTCGATAGTCTGGTCCAATCGTAGTCGCCACAGACGGGCCTGCGGGTTGGGTAGGTCAGGCAAGTCACTGTGGAAGGCCAGGAGAGCGTCGATCAACAGGCGGGACCACCTTCGCAGGGTATCGGCGTGGCTCGGCACCTGTCCGGGGCCGCTCACTGCCTGACGAGCGACCCACCACAGCTGGCTGCGCGCAGCTGTCTCCAGCTCGCACCGCCCGCCACTCGCCGCTGGGGTGCAACCCTCTGGGGCTTCCGGCTGACCGCCTGCGATGCCGGTCATGCTGCGTGGCATTGGTCGCAACAGCGATCGGCCCGTTCCAGGCACCAGGCCATTCGCTCAGCGAGCAATGTCGGATAGTCTCCGGCCTGCTGGCCCACCAACCCTACGCGACCACCGGGCATGCCCATGTTGAGCCAGCCACATCGACGCAGTAGCAAGCAGAAAATTCCCGGCGTCCAGCCCTGAAAAACATGCTCGGCCAACCGTTCGGCCGAAAGATGTGTGGTCTTGCCCATGACGGCCCACATTTCTGGTGGGAAATTTGCCCGGCATGCACACGGTCATCCAGTACAGACCAGGCCTGGAATCCCACGTTCTGCCATACCGTCGAACACGACATGAGCAGCCGATACTCGGGTTCGGGAGACGCGTTTGGCTCGAACCGATCCAGTCTTGCGCCCCCGTCGACTCTGAGTGCTCGCACAGATGGTGTACAGCCACCTGCTGCTGCCGACCCGAGCCTTCACCTTCACTTCGGGCCTCGCTTCTGCGAGTTCCGCAACGTGGAGGGTGAACCGTTCCGGGTTCGGTAGAGACTCGATTCCGTGAAAGGATTGAGTCATGGAGGTGGCGTCCGATCCGCGGTGTAAAAGACGACGAGCGTAGGTTTCGTACTGAACCGTCCAAAGTTCGTACGAAGGAGTCCCACGCTCGTGTCTT
>NZ_JBEXCW010000238.1:0-2959 GCF_040605435.1 Streptomyces sp. NPDC005574 | reverse complement strand
GGCACGGCAGACCACTCGACCGAACCCGCACCAGCCACCTCGCCCGCCTCGAACTCACCCTCGCCGCATAACCCCTACGAATGGGCAACAGGGTCTTGCCGGCTTGCATCGCGCCCAAGACCAACTCCCGCAAGAATAATGCATTCCCACCGGAGGCCCTGTGCAGCTCGTATAGAGTTCGCTGCCCCAAAGGACCGTTAAGGGCGGCTTGCAGCACCACCTCCGCCTGCTTGGCGCTGAACACGCTCAGGTTGAGACGGTGCACCGCATCCCCGTGCGTCAGTGCCTCTACCGCATCGGTGATGGGTGCTCCGGTACGGACCGTACCGATCAGTCTGATCAAGCCAGCGTCCATCAGCTGGCGCAGCAACACCGCCGAAGCTGCGTCCAATAGGTGCAGGTCGTCAACCCACAACACCCGCCCACGCCTGTTCTGCGGCGGTACCGCAGCCTCAGCCGCGAAGCCCTTAACCGGATCCTGCAGGTCCACGCCGGCCGGGATCAGGTGGGCGATTGCGCCCAACGGGACTGCAGCGGCAGCGGCCGTCGCGGTCGCCCGCCCACCGTTGCAGCTTTCACCACTGGTCCGGGCCAGACATTCCTCAGCCAGCCGCGATTTGCCAACCCCAGCTGGTCCGTAGATCACCACCGCTTGGCAACATGGGTCCGCCCACGCTTTAGTGAAGGCGTCCAGCTCGCTTTCCCGTCCGGTCAGCGGCCACGACATCACTCGCTCCTGCATGCTTACGGAAGCCTCCCAACGGCAACCCGAAGCGAAAAATCCTGGTACTTAATATTTTCAGACGTCACGGCACCTAGCGGTAGCTGAAAGTTAGGCGCCATTGCGCAGAGAGATATAACAGCGCAAGCGCTCCCGTTTCACCGCTGGGCTAAACGCTAGCCGTCCAGGAAGTTTCGCATCCAAAAAGAAGTCCGCTACATCTGCACCAGCTCGGCTCTGCCACGAGACACTAGGCGTTACGCTCAGCACTTCGAGGTCCCATGGTGGAACGAGGGCTAGTCGGCGCTCTTGCCTGACGATGCAGATGGGTAGTGGACCAAAACCCCGATAGCGACACGACGCACACTCAGTAGCGGATTCCGGTATGCCTTGTCGACATGGTTCCCATCCCCCTTCTGTTAAGTGACCTCTGCATAGAGGACGAGAGCACACCATCCTGCGGTTGAGTATTTTATGCTCATTTCACTTCAGTGAGGCCTTTCCAACCTCGGGTCGAGGCAAGTTGAGTGGACGAGGACGGTTTTCACGATCTCGGTGGTGTGTTTGGTGCTGTGGCGCAGTTTTCGGAGCAGGCGCTAGCCTCGCCGTTTCGCTTGGATGCAGGGGCTGGCAGGGCGGAAACGCGAAAGTGCCTTCCTGACCTGGGACGATGAACCTTGCTGAGGGGTTCTGACGGTCCAGGCGGAGGGCACTTTCTACGTGCAGGCTATCGGGTTGCGTCCCAAGGTCCATGTCAGTGCCGATGGTTCGGGGGTGGTCGGGCATGCCGGGGCACGGTTGCTGACGGATCTCGCTGATGCCACCGGGCTGACCGCCACATACTCCGCCGCTCTCAGGTCACTTCGGCCGCGCGGGACCGGGCATGATCCGGGCCGGGTCGCCACCGACCTGGCGGTGATGCTCGCCGACGGTGGTGAGGCGATCGCGGATCTGGCCGTGCTGCGGGACCAGGCAGGGGTGTTCGGCCCGGTCGCCTCCACGCCCACCGCTTGGCGGTTGCTCGCCGACACCGACGAGGCTGCACTCGCCTCGCTGCGAGCGGCCCGCGGTTCAGCCCGGGAAGTCGCCTGGATGCTGGCCGCCGAGACCGGCGAGGGCATACCTGCTGCTCGGGCCGGCGGACGAGAACTTCCCGGCCTTGTTCTGGACCTCGACGCCACGCTGGTGACCTGCCACTCCGAGAAAGAGCAGGCCGCACCCACCTATAAGGGCGGCTTCGGCTTCCACCCGTTGCTGTGTTTCCTCGCGAACACTGGCGAGGCCGTGTCGGGGCGGCTGCGGCCCGGGAACTCCGGAGCCAACACTGCCGCCGATCACATCGCGGTGCTCGACCAGGCGCTCGCGCAGATCCCCGACGCTCACCGGCACGGCGCCGACATCCTTATCCGCACCGACAGTGCCGGATCCGCGAAAGCCTTCCTCACCCACGTCCGCGACCTGCGGAAACGAGGAATTCGTACCTTCTTCTCGGTTGGATACGCCATCACCGAGCCGGTCCGCCGAGCTGTCCGGGCCATGCCCAACCGCCTCTGGCATCCCGCCCTGGACCAGGACGGGACGCTGCGTGATGGCGCCGAGCTGACCGGCATGGTCCATGTGGACGGCTACCCGACCGGCACCCGCATCATCGTGCGCCGGGAGCGGCCGCACCCCGGAGCCCAGCTGTCCCTGTTCGATCAGGACGAGGGCCTGCGGCATCAGGTGTTCCTCACCGACACCCCGTACTCCGGGGGCGGATCCGCCCAGTTCCTGGAGGTCCGACACCGCGGGCATGCCACTGTCGAGGACCACATCCGGTGCGGCAAGACCACCGGCTTCGGCCGCTTCCCCTCCCGCAACTTCGCCGTCAACGCCGTCTGGCTCGAACTCAGCCTCGCGGCGATCGATCTGCTGGCCTGGACGCGCGTCCTGCTCCTGGACGGCGAGCTCGCGGCTGCCGAGCCGAAGAAACTCCGCTACCGGCTGCTGCACGTCGCCGCCCGCCTCACCCACGGCGGCCGACACCTGCGCCTGCGGATATCGGCGACCTGGCCCTGGAGAAACGAACTCGCCACGGCCTTCCACCGCCTCGCCGCACTGCCCCGTCCCGCCGGCTGACCGGCAAACCCCTGACCGCCCACGACGGCATTGTCAGGTTGGGCGAGCGTTCGGGGTTGTGAGCCGGTTCGGGACGTGTCTGGCCGTGGTGGTGACGGTGGTTCAGGCCGTGGTGGGCGG
>NZ_JBEXCW010000237.1:0-2978 GCF_040605435.1 Streptomyces sp. NPDC005574 | reverse complement strand
GGTCTCGAAAATTCGTAAGCTGTTCGGTGTGGAATTGAGAGTGCGAACGCTGTTCGACGCGCCGACGGTGGCCGCCCTGGCACAGACAATGGAAGGCGACTCCTCCGGACATGGGCTCGAGGTCCTCCTGCCGCTGCGCTCCACGGGCAGCGCGTCTCCCGTATTCTGCGTCCACCCCGGCGGTGGAGTCGGTTGGCCCTACGCCGGACTTCTGCGGTACATCGATCGAGAACGCCCCGTCTACGGGCTCCAGGCGCGAGCACTAAGCCGCTCGGAACAATCTCCGTCGACAGTGGAGGAGATGGCCGCGGATTATGTTCGGCAGATCCGTATCATCCAGCCAGCTGGACCCTATTACTTGCTGGGATGGTCCTTCGGCGGCGTGGTCGCACACGCCATGGCCGTCCAGTTGCAGGCCGACGGGCAGGAGGTGGCCATCCTGGCCATGCTCGACTCGACACCGCCCGATCACGCCGCGTCCAGCGACGAACATTCCCGGCCGACTGAACAGCAGCTACTCCGTCTGCTCTTCGATCAGCTTTTCTACGGTCACGGTGTTCTCCCGCCGGGACAGCCGGAGTTTGCCGATGTGGACGACGTCGTGGACGCCCTGCGAGTCGCGGGTGCGCCGGTGGATGTCTTGGTGGACGCGCACATGCTGCGTGCGATCATGCTGGGCTTCACTCAACACGCTCAATTGCTCAAGGCTCACGAGCCTCGCCGTTTTCACGGCGATCTGCTCCTGTTCACGGCCGCGCTGGAAGAAGATGGCGGAATCAGGAATGTAGACCTTGCCGAGAAATGGCGGCCCCACATCGATGGCGAGATCAGCATTCATGATGTCGATACTAGCCACAATCGCATGCTGCGACCCGATGCCCTAGAGCACATCGGCCCGGTACTGTCGGGCGTGCTCGCTCGGCTCGCTCATGGCCACCAATAATTTTCCTCCCGTGAAGGGCAATGCGATGACCAATCCTTTCGAAGACGAGCTTGGGGGCTTTCTCGTCTTGGTGAACGAGGAAGGCCAGCACTCGTTGTGGCCGGACTTCGCCCAGGTTCCTCAGGGCTGGCGCATTGTTCACCCCTCCGACACGCGTGAGCGATGCGTGGCCTACATCGAAGAGAACTGGATTGACATGCGGCCGTCCACGATGCTGAGACTTCCCGGTCGCGAGGGGGTCTCGGCTCCGGACGGTGCGGGCCGTGAGTCGCGGTAGCCGGCACGGTCAAGAGTCCTACGAGGTGGCCGAGGTGGTGGAGGGCGCTTGCGAATGAGGGTGAGGACGGCGGCCGCAGGCGGCTGTCCGGGCTCGCTGGCTCAGCGTCATGGTCGGGTCGCTCCCACTGGTGTTGGCGGTCCGGATGCTGAGCCCAGCGAGCCAGAAGCGTGGTCGCATGACGGCTTCGTCCTCTCCGGGTTGTAATGGTGGGTATGGCACAAGGTGCGCCGAGGTTAGCGAGCGTTTTGTCCCGACGGGGTTGTTTGGTTCGAAGTTCAGGTGTCGCGCCAGTTCGGTGTGGATTCATTGGTGAGCCGTCGGCTTATGAGGTCGATCATTGCGACGTGGATTATGGCTTCGGATCGGTGGGGGTGAGTCTCGTAGTCGCGTGCGAGACGGCGGTGGTGCATCAGCCAGCCGAAGGTCCGCTCGACCACCCAACGTCGGGGAATCACCTTGAACCCTTCGACGCCGGGGTCGCGTTGGACGACCTCGACATCGATTCCGAGGCGGGCGCCGTGGTCGATGACCTTCGTCCGGTAGCCGGTGTCGGCCCACGGCTTGGTCACTCGGGGGGGGTGTGGCGGAGATCTGGGAGAGCAGGTGAATGCCGCCGGCGTTGTCGGAGACACTCGCCGCGCTCACCCAGACGGCCAGCAGCAGGCCGAGGGTGTCGACGCCGATGTGGCGCTTGCGACCTGCGATTTTCTTGCCCGCATCGATTCCCTGGCCGGCTGCTGGCACGTTGGCGGAGGTCTTGATGCTCTGCGCATCCAGCACACAGGCGCTCGGCTCGGCGTCCCCGCCTTCGGCTTCACGCGCCAGGCGCCGCAGCAGGCCGTTGAGCCGGTCGAGGACACCCTCCTTCTGGCAGGCGGCGAAGTAGCCGTAGACCGTCTCCCACGGTACGAAGTCGTGCGGCAGATACCGCCAGGGGATCCCGGTGCGGTCGACGTACAGGATGGCGTCCATGATGCGGCGCAGGTCATGCCCGGGTGGGCGGCCGATGTCCAGGCTCTTGCCTCTGCGCTCAGCTCGCCAGGCGGTGAGCGTGGGGCCGATCAACTCCCAGCGAGCATCGGACAGGTCGCTGGGATACGGGCGCTGTCGCGTCATGTTTCGGTAGTACCGTCGGGCACGGTGCATCCCCAGGGCGCAAACAGCGCCAAAGCGGGGCGCTTTGTGATCGGACAGGAGCGATCCGACTCAAACGGGCGGAGGCATGGAGACTCCTGTCGCACAGGCCGCATCGACCCCTCTCGCCTCAGCAGCCACAACCCCACCCACCCCCGAAGCGCCACCAAACAACCCCGCCGGGACAACAGAGCCGCAGCGGCTCCCCTTCCCCCCGGCCTGCACGCAGCGGTCTGTCAATGCGCCTTGATGACCCACGTCATCCGTTCCTGCCGCCACGCCGCCGGGAGGCGACCCTCCCGGGCTGCGGGAAGGGCGATCTCCGGCCGGTAGGGCTGGTGACCAGCGTGGGGGCACCGGTGGTTCGTGGTCGGAACGCTCACTCGCCTGCGTCGGTATGGCCACAGCGGTGCCTGTGACCCAGGTCTCAGTACGGACGTGCAGCAGAAGGGGTGGTGTTCGCGTCGAGGAGGGGTGGCAGGAAGGCAGGAGCCGTGGAGTTGGACTTTGAGGCTTTCGTCGTCGCGAGGTCGGCCGCGTTGTTCCGGGGTGCCCTCGTCCTCACGGGTGACCGTGAGGCGGCGCAGGATCTGGTCCAGGAGACCCTGGAGCGGGCCTGCC
>NZ_JBEXCW010000236.1:0-3168 GCF_040605435.1 Streptomyces sp. NPDC005574 | reverse complement strand
GGCGCACAGACGCCACCGACCAGCTCATTGCCGACCAGCTCGGCCCGACCATCACCATCGGTGTCCAGCACCCGCAGGTGACACCACTCACCCTGACCGTTACCGGAGGTCTGCGGACCGCCAGCAAAAGTGGACTGCACATAAGGCCCGAACCCGTTGCCGGTGTTCAGCCGGAACGTCATGTCATGCCCGAACAGCGCCTGATCGTCACCGATGAGGTCCATCAGACCGTCACCATCCAGATCACCGAAGTCCGAATGGTCACTCGGCACTGTCTTGCCGGTGTCCTCAAAGACATGACTGGTGCTGTTCCACCGGTAAATCTTGTCCGTGCCGCCCGAAGCGCTGGAGGGCGCGTACTCGAGCTTGCCGTCCGCTTCCAGATCCAAAGGCCGACCATCGGAGAAATGATCGCTGCTCAACGACGTGCCGAACTTGGACTCCAGCGGCGCCTTCCCCCCCGAGGCCGGGCGGGCACCCATACGCAGTTCGGGCGCCACCGCACCACCGTTGTCGAAGGCATAGAGCAGGTCATCCACACCATCACCGTCGTAGTCGGCTACCTTCCCGCTCGCGGAACCGTTCACCCCGTGACTCAGAGCCTGCGACGAAGCGGTGAATGTGGGCTTTCCGGCACGGTCATACCAGTCGAACTTCTTCGAACGGGTACAGCCATTCGAGTCCTTGTCACACCGCTGAACCGACGACAGCAGACTCTGCCCCGTACTACTGGCCTGATAAGCAAGGTTATAGCGCCACACCTGTGCGACATTCGCAGGATTCGGCGCCCACATGCTGACCCCGGCCAGCCGCTGCGTCTGCTTGTACGACACTCCCGCCTGGAAATGCTGCACCACATCAGGGCGCCCAGCCTCATACTCGAACTTCACATACCGCTTCGCCTCAGCCGTATTACCGTTCGAAGTGTTCGAGGTGTAATGAATCTCGTCCGGATTGAACGTGCCCGTTCCCGGAACCTGCTTGTAGGTGAAATCCATCGCGTTGCCCGAGTGATCCACCTCACTCGTCTCCAGCCACACTACCCGCTTAGCAGTGGTGGTGCTGTCACCCTCTGCCGGCGACACGGCATCCAGATTCACCCCCGCTTTCACCTGATCCGCGGTGAATGCGGTAAAGACGCGGGTCCGGCCATCCCGAGTCTCCTCCGTAAACGTATCCGGCCCCGACCCGGCGTTCGAAGCCTTCACATGCGAAATGATCCGCGAAAATTTGTCCGCCTCAGTGCGGTACTCGGCGCCGTCCTCACCATTTCCCTTCGGCGCATTGTCGCCGGTCTTCACCGTGACCAGTTTCTGCCCGTTCAGGCAGAACGCATCCGAAGAATCCAGCTTCACCCCCGCGACCACCCCCTCCGTGGCCTTCGTCTTCGCACACCGCCCAATCGCCGACAGACCAGCCAGCGACCAGCCCATCCCCAGCAGCCCGTTCCCGCCACCACTAGAATACTCCAGCGACAACCCAGGCTGCACCCCCGACCGGCCCTGCGGCACCGCGAACGGAATCGAATACGAATAGGAACCGTCCGACCCCACCTGCGAAGACCCCGGCAGATACGCCGAATTATTCACCGCCACCGAAACCGGAGTACCCGGCGCAGCCAATACCGGCCCCGGCGGCAGACCAGGCTTCGTCGCCACCGCCCCCCTCACCACAGCAGAAGCAGACGACGCCAACACCACCCCCTGCCCGACAAGCGAGGCAAGCAACGCCCCCACCGTCACCACCGCAACCCCCGACAACGGAGGCCTCACACACCTCGATCTCACACGTTCACCACGTATATGCATCGAAAACCCTTCACTGAACGACTACTGCAACGACGGTAAACACCCAACCGTCGCCGTCTAGCGCAACAAACTAGCCCGAGGTATACCTCTCGCATAAATCAGACTCAATCTACTCCAGAAAAGAGATACAACCGCACCGGAGAATGTCGCTGATCTATCATTTTTCCGCACAGGCGAGCAGTCAGGTCCGATCTACTACAGGGAGGGAATATGACCTCCCAACATCGAGCAATCATGGCTGCCTTCCTGGTGCTGTTTGTTGCGAAAGCGCCAGCCGCTCCCGTACACGGCACCCGACAGGTTTCTGGCTAGCCCGCAGGCTACGGCACATGGCCTAAATTCGACTGAGTATTCTTCACTCAAACAATGCGGTGCGAGTGGGCGCGTTGGTGGCATTGGGTGGGTGTCAGCGGGACAGGGTGTGAGGGGCCCCACGTTTTCCGGACAGGTGCTTATTGGCTAATTCATGCGGCGAGCTGTTGATCCTCGATCCACCGCGTGATTTTTGATCACGCGGTGTGATTGCTTTTGTGGTGGGTTTCCGGATTCGGGCGGGGTGGGGTTCCGGGTGGCCGTCCCGGTGGCGGGTTCTCCGAGGTTCTTTCTGGTCGTGGACGGGCGGTGGGCGCGTAGGTCAGGTGACCATGCGGTGGCCGACGGCTGCCCATAGGTCGGTGAAGTCCTCGGCCCAGCGCCAGCGTTCGGGTAGGTGCAGCACGATCCGCCGTCCCGGGCGGGCGATCCGGGCCGGGACGTTGATGAGGTGGCGACGGATGGTGCCGGTCCGTGCGTGTGCGTGGAAGACGGAGGCGAGGTGGCCGGCGGCGCGGGTGAGGTTGTAGGCGGTGGCCGCGAGGGTGAGCCAGGCGGCGTTCGCGGTGAACTTTCCCGAGGGCAGATGAGCGAGGGCGGAGTCCTCCAGGTCGGCGAAGACCTGTTCCACCGCGGCGTGATCACGGTGCATGGGCTCGGCATCGGTGAGGACGAAGACGCTGTCGGTGAAGATCACGTGGTGGCGCCAGACGGCGAACAGTTCGCTCTGCCCCTCGGGCACCGTTTTTGGATTCAGCCGTTTCACACGGCGGACGATGAGCCGGGCGGTGGTGTGGAACGCCTTCTTCTTGCTGGTGAACGCGGTGAAGCCGATCTCGGCTATCTCGGCGTCGGAGATCCAGCGTTGGTCCTCGTCGTCCCAGATCGCGTTGGTGTATTTGATCGGGGTCCAGGCGGCGGCCGGAACCGTCTCGATGGCCGCGCGGATCGTCTTGGCCTCGATTCGTCAGGGGTTGTGAGCTGCTGACCGGTTGGTCGGTTCGCCCCTTTTGTCCCTGATGGTTGGGGATGGGGCCGTCGCGTGTCG
>NZ_JBEXCW010000235.1:0-3195 GCF_040605435.1 Streptomyces sp. NPDC005574 | reverse complement strand
ACGCCGGATCTCAATACCTTGCCATTCGCTACACCGACCATCTGCAGGAGGCCGGGATCGCCCCGTCCGTCGGCACGGTCGGCGACGCGCTGGACTGTCAGGTTTTTCGCACCGGATCCCGCAAGGATCGGGTAGCCCCGGCTGAGACGGTCTGACTCTTGCTTATGACTGACCCCGTGAGTGTCCTGGCGTTGATCTGTCGACCGCCCAGCCGGGCACGCAGCAAGCGCTGCCGCCGGACGGACGTGACCTGATAAGAGCCTGGAGCCGACTCGCCAAAGCGTCCCCGTGACAGTCCTGTCCGTCCGACCGGCGACAGCGTGAACCCCACGCTACCGACCGGAAGGAATTCCATGCAGACCAGTGAGCAGCTCAGGTCCGGGCATGTCGTGATCGGCGTCGACACGCACAAGCACGTGCACGTCGCAGCGGTGATGGACACGATCGGCGGAATCCTGGCCACCCTCACGATTCCCACCGACACCGGCGGCTTCCAGCAACTGGCCAACTGGGCCGACTCGTTCGGCACCGTCCTGACCTTCGGAATCGAGGGGACCGGCTCCTACGGTGCCACGCTCACCTCGTTCCTGCGCAGGTCCGGCCACAAGGTCGTCGAGGCCGGACGCCCGGACCGGCGGCTGCGCCACATGAACGGGAAGTCCGACACCCTGGACGCCGAGAACGCCGCCCGCGCTGTGCTGGCCGGGTTCGCGACGGCCACGCCGAAGACCGCCGACGGCGAGGCCGAGATGATCCGTCAGCTCAAAATCGCCCATGACCAGGCCGTTGAACAGCGCACAGGCGCGATGGTCACGATGAAGGCGATGCTCGTCCACGCCCCCGATGCCCTGCGCCGCGAGACCGCCGGCAAGACCCAGATCACCCTGGCACGGCAGCTGGCAGCCCTGCGTCCTCGCCGCTTGGAGGAACCCGAGGACGCCCTTCGCCACACGCTGCGCACGCTCGCCAAGCGGTGGCAGTACCTGGACACCGAGGCCAAGGAGCTGACGAAGATGATCGGCGACCTGGTCCAGCGGATCGCCCCACAGCTAATCGAGCCCTTCGGAATCGGCGTGGACACCGCCGCGGAGATCCTCGTCGTGACCGGCGACAACCCCGAGCGGATCAAGTCCGAGGCCGCTCTCGCCAAGCTCGCAGGCATCGCCCCGGTGCCCACCGGCTCCGGCATGACCAGCGGCAGGCATCGCATCAACCACGGCGGCCACCGACAGCTCAACGCCGCGATCTACCGAACCGTCATCGTCCGCATGCGCTTCCACCAGCCCACGATCGACTACGTCGCGCGCCGCACCGCCGAAGGCAAGACGAAACGCGAGATCATCCGCTGCCTCAAGCGCTACGTCATCCGCGAGGTCTACCACCTGCTCCGGCCCACCCCACGGACGGCCCCTCCAGCGAGTTGACAACTATAGGAGCGTCAACGCCCTCGCCGAGAGCACGATCGGCCTGTTCAAGACCGAGGTCATCAAGCCGAACGGTCCGTGGCAGTCCCTGACCGACGTCAAAATCGCCACCCTGACCTGGGTCGACTGGTACAACAACCGGCGTCTGCACACCGCCTGCGACGACCTCACCCCCACCGAGGCCGAACAGGCCCACTACGATCACCACCGCGACCCCGCCCGGGCCGCTCATCCAACAAACTGAGTCCCCGGACACGCCGGGGCGGTTCAGAGCGACGTCGCGAGCGCCCTACCCACACGGGCGATGTACTGCAAGAAGTTGGCGCCCTCACGGGTCGCCGTCAAGACGTGAACTTCCGGCACACAGACCGCCTTGCGCAGGCCGCGCAGGTCGCGCCGTCCGGCGGTGGTGATGCCGAACGCGAGCATGGAATGCATGAGCGCGACGGAAAGGCGTTGCATGGGCGTCCAGTCCAGGCGGCCGGCGTCCGCCCCGGGCAGGGAGAGGCCGGGCATTTGGACGACCCAGATTCCGGCGGCCGGGACGAGTGGCGGGGCGTCGGAGGTAGGGCGTCCCATGAACGGGGCGCCGAGCGCATTTTGCGACAGCTCGTAGAGGGCCTCGCCCGCGAGGCGTCCGGTCTCGTCGTCCATCTGCCGCAGGTACTCAATCACCTTCCACGTGGCAGGTTCACCGGCTGCGATGACCTTGTTCACCGCGCGGGTAATCGGGTCTCTGCGCCGCGCTCGCGCAGCCACTCGGGGATAGCAATGCTGAGCTGTGCGGGAACCTCACCGCGGGCGATGTCGACGCCCTCCGAGGCAAGGAGGGTGAACAGGTCACAGATCCCGGCGAATCGGGGCCCGGTCTCGATCAAGTGAGCGTTCAGCCCGTACCGGCGCGCGGCCGTGACCACTCCCCCTAGATCGCCCTTGAAGTCGAGGGCGAGGCAGTAGGCGCCGCGGAACCCGGCGTCGAGCATGGAGAGCATCATCGCGGTTGTCTTGCCGCGCCCGGACCGGCCGACGAATGCCGTGGTGGTGGCGTCGCCGCGATCCGAACCGGCGGTGACGTCGTTCCTGAAGACCCCGGGCGTGCTGCCGGTCAGGTAGCCGACGATGGGGCCGCGGTCGTCGCCGACCTTGGCGCCGCCCCACCACCAGGAGCCGGACAGGGCGGTGACGTCGCGGGTGTGGCCGAGGTCGGGAACCCGAAGTTGGTCGCCCGGCTGCGATTCAAGCCACAATTCGCGCTGTTCTTCCGCGCCGACCGTGACCTCGACGCCGAGGCCGCCGTAATGCGTGATGACCGAGTCGACCCGGGCCCGGAGGTCGTCGAGGGACGTCTCGCTCGTCACGATCAGCCGCGGGTGATCCGCGACGAGGGCCACGTCCTCACGCCGCATGTCACGGGTGAGCTCGGCCATGACGTCCTCGGTCTCCTCGATGTCGCGGCCGGGGTCCTCGGCGGACGCCCTCGCGGCGCTGCGGCGCTGTTCCTTGGCGAGCCTGCGCGCCTCGTCCACCTTTCTGAGTGCGTCGCGCTTGGGCATGACCTTGAAGCGGACGGACGCCTCGGGGCTGACGGGGAGGATCAGCGCGGCCGGGTCGAGGTCGGGGTCGAGCTCGCTCTCGTCGACGTCGGGCACGTAGTTGATCTCGGACCCCACTCAACCTGACTGTGAGGATGGTCGAGTGCCGCTGCGAGCGGTGGTCTGACCCGCAACGTGACTGGCCCTGGTGCCTTGGTGTTGATCTGTCGGCCGCCTGC
>NZ_JBEXCW010000234.1:0-3281 GCF_040605435.1 Streptomyces sp. NPDC005574 | reverse complement strand
CAGCGACACGCGACGGCCCCATCCCCAACCATCAGGGACAAAAGGGGCGAACCGACCAACCGGTCAGCAGCTCACAACCCCTGACGAATCGAGGTTAACACCCTCTGAGGGCCGTCCGGGTCACGAGCCTCGTCCAAGCTGTCCTCACACACACCGCCCTATTGAGCAGTGGCTGGCTACGGCCTCGGCAGTTGAGTGACAATTACTCAAACCCGTAAGGTTAAATGGCCGTTTTACTTCGTGAAACCGTTCCGGTGATGTGGCGCTCGGAATCATCCCAGCGAGCCGCTTTGCCTTCATCATTGATTCTTCTGACATAAATCATGATAAGCGCCATATAGGGAGAGCTTACGTTGCTAATTGGTATCCATCGTGATCGTTTCCGTCAAGCCGTAGCCGTCACTGCTGCAAGCGGTGTATTGCTAGCGGGCGGAGCCTTGGCTGCGCCCGCCTTGGCTGCGCCCGCCCTAGCTGCGCCCGCTCCCTCGGTCAGCGCCCAAGGCGCGTTGATGCTCGACAACGCTACAGGTGTGACGCTCTACAGCAAGGACGCCAACACTAGGCGGCCTATGGCCAGCACCACCAAGATCATGACGGCTCGCGTTGTGCTAAGCGCTCCCGACCTAAACCTCGACCGTAAGGTCACCATCAAGCAGGCATACCGGGACTATGTGACCAGCCAGGGAGCAAGTACTGCGGACTTGAAGACCGGTGATAAGGTCAGCGTCCGCCAACTACTACTCGCAATGATGCTGCCATCTGGTTGCGACGCTGCGATGGCTCTCGCAGACACATTCGGCACTGGTACGACGCTCTCGGCGCGCATTAAATCTTTCGTCGACAAGATGAATACCAAGGCTAAGACTCTTGGTCTGGCGAGTACTCACTTCGACTCTTTTGACGGTAACTCAACGCAAAATACGAACTTCACGACGCCGCTCGACCTCGCTAAACTGACACACAGCGCGATGAAGTACGCAACGTTCACGGGAATAGTTAAGAAGCAGGAGACTATCCAGTCCGCTACGACGAGTACGAATGGCACCCGTACGTACACCTGGTACAACACCAATAAGCTTTTGGGTTCATACAGTGGCGTGACCGGCGTGAAAACCGGCACTAACACTCCCGCCGGTCCCTGTCTCGTCTTCTCAGCAATCCGGAATGGTAAGACCATTGTTGGAGTGCTCCTCAATGACCAAAACCGCTTCGAGGACGCCGCCAGGCTGATGGACTATACCTTCGGGATTAGCTCAGTCAGCACCCTGAAGTTGCGCACCCTACCGTCTGGCGCACAACACGACTGAGTCGCGCATACGGATGCCTTACCGCGCCCACCCGCAGCCACAAGCAATCAGCGAATCTGGTACGGAAATAATCCGCTTGGTTTAAATAGGCATATTTTTTTATCGTACACCGCGAGAGGTCAGTTATGTAAAACAAGGCACTAGATATTTTCGTTACCTTTCCCCGATCATTCCGGAATGCAAAAAAATGAAGTCGCAAGTAATGACGCCGAAGCTAACTTTTGTGATCGCTGCTATAGGTGGTCTAAGTGTTGTCATGGGAATGGTTCTTGCCATAGTCATTTGCTTGACTGTCACAAAGTCCTTCGGTCACTTTATCTGCCGACTAGACGCCCTGCGTGACCAGCGTTCTGCTCTCACTGACCTAGACATCTGTCACGCCATTGCAGCCGCCAGCAACGAACGGAACGACAGGGCATGATGCACGACAGTGAGCAGCTTCCCGGATCGATGTTGAGGCGATTTGCGGATCGTGAACAGTTCAAACACCGTTACGCCATCCTTTATTGCTAGGACGAGGAGTGGCGGAGGTGGGATGCCGACTGTGTCCCCGTCGACCAGAACCGGCGCAGTTGCAGTCTCCGAGCGTATAAGTGATTTGCAGAATACTAGGCAGACTCCATAATCAGAGCCTTGGACTGGTGGGCGACAGTGCTGTTTTGTCGCAGGGTCCGTACGTCACCGGACGGTCTCCGCTAAGGATCGTGGACGATCACTTCTTAGGCTGGCTCCTTTTTCAGTGCCACGTAGCCAGATTACCCTCGACTGCGCCTTTCTCATCGTAGCAGCGGTGGATCCGGGCCCCACACCATGTCACCACCAAGCACTTCTATCGCATAGTGCAGCGCGCACCCTATATCTCGACTCATCAGCCATCATGCTTCGGCAGGCGCAGCGACTGCCGTTGGTGCAGTGCGGCCCGTATAGCGCAGGAAAGTTCGCCGTACGGATCGCCGCTACGCCATTACGCAAGATTTTGTCTAGTGCCTGACCGGAAAGGTTTGCCGGGAAGCTCGCGGCGTCCGGTGCGGTGCATCGCAAGGCGGAGCATCGCCCGCGTACTGGATGTACTTGGGTGATGCGACAACGCCGCGTGGGGGCACCCCGGCCGAAGGCTGGGGGAGTGCCGTGCCGGGCGTCGCGAGCCGGTGAACCTTTCCGGTCACGGCACTAGCGAGGAACACCCGCACCTAGCGTCGTCCATCCTCATGCCATATCTGACCTTGCCTCAAGGAACTCCGGGAAGCTGCGACTGCGCCGAGGCGCCTTGTCTGTGCTATGGGGGTCAGCGCCTCCTGCCCCGACTCATCTAATTCAACACCTCATGCAAGAATATTCCTTATCACCAGACAAAATATGCAACTGCCGCTAATGCAATTAGGAGTTTCGAATCATGATGGAGCGACAAATCCCCGCACTCGCCAACATGCCCACAGAGCTAATCAACCGTTTTGCTGCGAGACTACTGCCCGCGGACGTCAGAAGCGGGCAATTCGTGGACCGAATAGGTATCACTTTCACGGAACTTTCTATCCAGAGGATTGTGGGTGAAATGCCCGTAGAGGGTAACAGAACGCCGCATGGTCGACTCCACGGAGGTGCCTCCGTTACCCTGGCCGAAAGTCTAGGAACGATCGGTTGCCACTTGCATGCTGGACTTGGGCGAACGGCAGTTGGTGTAGACATAAACGCCACGCACCATCGCGCAGCGACGTCTGGGATTGTTACCGGTATAGCTACACCGCTCCATCTCGGTCGAAGCCTCGCAAGTTATCAAGTCACCATAGTTGACGAAGAGCAGCGAAAACTTTGCACTTCGCGTATCACCTGCATGATCCAAAGCGCATAGAGCCTTTTCTATTGCAGTGCACTGATTGCAGGAGCCTTTTCCATGTGTACGGCTGGCGGGTGAGGTGGCGGGGCGGTGTTGACGGTGGCGTGACGAACGGGGCATCCCGCTGGTTTGGAGAGTCG
>NZ_JBEXCW010000233.1:0-3303 GCF_040605435.1 Streptomyces sp. NPDC005574 | reverse complement strand
CGCTGCATATCCCGCTCCGCGGGATATGCAGCGCTGGCGCGCTGCATAGAAGCGCGAATTGCGCAAGCGCAATTCGGATTCCGGCGCAAGCGCCGGAATGGAATTCCGCAAGCGGAATTCAAAAGCAAGGCAATTCGCGCAAGCGCGAATTGATGGCACCCGCGCAAGCGCGGGTGCCTGGGCTGGCAGTAAGGGGGGCTGCATCACGCGCGGGCCTGTGTGGGGATTGGGATTCCCAGCTACCATCTCTGCAAGGGATGTGACGGGCCGTCGGGCTGACGGAGTGCCGGCCTCGTTGTAGTGACGGGTTCCGCTGCGCTCCACCCTGAACCCCTCCCCCATCGCCTGCCTGTCCGGCATGTTCGCCAATGGCCTGTCAGCATACAGGTTGACCGGCCGTTCGTGGGTGGGATTAAGTCATGTTCCATCTTCGGGTGCGAAGTGGATGTGCGAGTGATGCATCACGAGTCATGGCTGTGTAGAGTCAGGGATCA
Organism: Streptomyces sp. NPDC005574; assembly: GCF_040605435.1. Lineage (NCBI taxonomy): Bacteria > Bacillati > Actinomycetota > Actinomycetes > Kitasatosporales > Streptomycetaceae > Streptomyces > Streptomyces sp. NPDC005574. The sequence continues at coordinate 2,809 of NZ_JBEXCW010000233.1, read as the reverse complement.
GGTACTACACCCTCACCACCGCGCACCTTGCGCCTGGACTCCATTTGTTATTACGCGCTGCATTCCGCAAAAAGGAGAGCACGGGGCATGACCGTGAAGTTGCGTGATCACCAGATCGAGGCCGTTGCTGCCATTGTGCGGGGTCTTGATGTTCCGCCGGGTGGTATTCCCTGGAATGGTCTTCGTGGGCAGGTGCACGCGGCGTGTGGGACGGGGAAGACGATTATGGCGGCGGCGTCGGCGAGGCGGCTTGTGCCCAGGGGGCGCGTGCTCGTGTTGGTGCCGACACTGGATCTGCTGGCGCAGACGGTGAGGGTGTGGCACGAGGCTGGGCACAAGGGGCCGGCGGTTGCGGTGTGTTCGCTTCAGGACGATCCGGAACTGTGGTCGTTGAAGGTGCGCTCCACAACGAACCCGATCCAGTTGGCGCTGTGGCACGGCCAGGGGCCCGTCACCATCTACGCGACCTACGCCAGCTTGGGTGTCCTGGCGGAGGCGTTCGAGGGCGCCTACGGTCAGAAGCTTGATCCAGTAGACCTCGCGGTTGTTGATGAGGCGCACAGGACTTCTGGCTCGATGGGTAAGGCGTGGGCGGACGTCCACGATCAGACCGTCGTCCCGGCGTACCGCCGTCTGTATCTGACGGCGACGCCGCGGATCTGGGAGGAGCGGCTCAACCGCGAGGTCGCCGAGGGCGTGCGCGATCCGCTGCCGCGGGAGCTGGCGGCCTCCATGGACGACGAGAAGGTCTTCGGACCCGTCCTGTACAAGCTGTCGCTCGCATCGGCCGTCTCGCGAGGGCTGCTGGCGCGGTATCAGATCATCGTCCTGGAGCTGCAGGACCCCGTCCTGACCCCGGAGCGGCTCTACGGCGAGGAGCGGTACACCGAGGAAGTGCGCGGGCAGCGTCTTGGGGCGCTGCAGGCCGCGCTGCTGCACACGATGGCGCGGCACGATCTGTCGACGTGCATCACCTTTCATCACCGGACGATGGAGGCGCAGGCGTACGCGGAGGGCCTCGAGCGGGTGGCGGCGAAGCTGCACGCGGATCAGCCCGAGAGGTACCCGGCGCAGCTCTGGGCGGACTGGTTGTGCGGGGAGCACGCTGCGCAGCGTCGGCGGGGCGTTCTGGGTTCGTTCGGGTCCACGGCGCGGCGGGCCGTGCTGTCGAACTGCCGTGTCCTGGGCGAGGGCGTCGACATTCGCGCGGTGGACAGCGTGGCCCTGCTGGACCCCAAGGGCGCGCCGCACGACATCGTCCAGGCCATCGGCCGCGCTCTGCGGCAGAAGCCCGGAGAGGGGAAACTCGCCTCGTTGATTGTGCCGGTATTCCTTCAGCCCGGGGAAAAGCCGGAAGACATGTTCACCTCGGGGTCGTATCGGCCCTTGGTGAAAGTTCTTGAAGGCCTGCGCGCTCATGATGAAGAGGCAATCGAGCTTCTCGCGATTCCACAGGAGCCTCAGAAGGGCGTCGCGCAGCCGTCCGTGAGCATTGGCTCTGTGCTCGAGGAAGGTGGGGAAGAGTCCCGGTTGCTGCTGCGTTTCGCGGCCCCCAGGGATCCGGTCATGGTCGCCAACTGGGTGTCCTTCAACGTGATCGACACTGAACGCCAGGACTGGGCGCGCGGCTGGGCGAAGCTCAAGGCGTACGTCGAGCGGGTCGGTAACGCGAGAGTCCCCTACGGGCACAGGGAAGGCGCGACACCGCTTGGGCAATGGGTCGCAGAACAGCGACGCGCCTACACGGCCAAAGAGATGAGCGGGCAACGCGCCCGCCGGCTCGAGCAGCTCGGCATGGTCTGGGCCGTCGCTGATGAACGCTTCCAGGAGAACCTCGAAGCCGCCAAGGCGTACCACGAGCAGCATTGGACCCTCTGCGCGCCCCGCACCGCCACCGCGCTGGGCAAGCCGTTGGGGATGTGGCTCGCGAATTTGCGGCGACCCGGCGCCCTCGACGGTCACCCCGAATGGCGGACCGCGCTCGAGGCCGTAGACCCAGACTGGAACCCCGCCTGGCCGGCGGAATGGCAACGCCACTACGCCGCACTACGCGAGCTGGTCGCCGACGAAGCCGGTCAGGTGGAGGTTCTGCCCGGGTTCACGGTCCACGGGATGGACGTCGGGAAGTGGCTGGCCCGGCAGCAGACGCCGAAGGTGTGGGGGTCTCTTACGGCCGGGCAGCGCGAACGCCTGGAGCAGCTAGGCATCAAGGCGCCGGCCCCGCCCGCAGAGCTGGAGACGCCCGTGAAGCCTGCCACGGCGCCTCTGGGGGCCTTCGAGAGGGGCGTGGCGGCCCTGGCTCAGTACAAGGCCCGCACCGGCACTTTGGGCCCCGTGAGCCGATCTCACGCAGAACGGCTTGAGGACGGGACAGAGGTCCGGCTTGGAGTATTCCTGTCGAACACCAAGTCGAGGCGGGCCAAGCTGAGTGCCGACCAACTCCAGGCACTTGCCGACCTCGGACTCGGCTGGGCCGTAGAGCAGCCCGAGCACGGCTGACAGAACCTCTGTGAGCCAAGCGGGATCGACGGCCTCGGAGCCTCCGGCACACGCTCCTTTTGACTGTTTGTATCCATTACCGGATGAGTCGATAAGCCGTTGGGCTCTGTGTGCGGAGGAATCGGGATGCGGTAACGGCCGGGCCGGCCGATGGCGGAGCTGTGGACGTACGGTTCTTGGCTGCGGGCGGGACGACTCAGTGTTCGCCGTGGTCGGCGGCGGCCGCCGAAGTGGCCTTCGAGCGATGTCCGCCGCTGAGGCCGTTTCCAGTCCGCAAGGGCAAGCGCACGGCGCCGGGATGGTGGTGGTC
>NZ_JBEXCW010000232.1:0-3346 GCF_040605435.1 Streptomyces sp. NPDC005574 | reverse complement strand
CCCCGATCACAAGATCAGCGACAGAGCCCGTAATTCCCCACCCCTGTGGTCACGTTTCCCCATGGGGACGGCGGTCGTGGACGGGCGCCGTGACACTCCCGGGATCAGGTCGAACTTTCCCTGTTTCGGGTGGTTTGAGCGTTGAGTAGCCATCCCTCCAGATTCCTCCGGGTTCCCCATGGGCATGCCGGTGCCGGGTTGAGGGTCCTGATGACCATCTCGGAGTCGTAGCTGTCCCTCGACCTACAGGCCGAGAGGTCGACGGACGCATCGGATGGCAAGGAGAACGTTCACCGTGGTCGACATCATCGAGATCTACGTCCACTGGTACGCGGGCCGCTCGAAGAGCCAGCTCGCCGCCTCACTTGGAGTGGACCGCAAGACGGTCAGGAAGTATCTGGGGCCGGCAGAGGCTGCCGGGATCATCCCGGGCGGGCCGCCGATGAGCGAGGCGGACTGGTCCAAACTCATCAAAAGCTGGTTCCCGGAGCTCGCCAGCCGGCGGTTGAACCAGATCACCTGGGGGGAGATCGACGAGCACCGCGACTACGTCAAGAACCTGCTGGAGACCACGACCGTCACCACAATCCATCAACGACTGCGTGATGAAGGCAAGTTGAAGGCGTCCCTGTCGTCGTTCCGCCGCTGGGTGCACGAGAACCTGCCGGAGATGACGGCCAGGTCCAAGGTCACCGTGCTGCGGGACGACGTCGAGCCGGGCTCGGAAGCCCAGATCGACTACGGCTTCCTGGGGCAGTGGATCAACCCGGGCACCGGCAAACGGCACCGGATCTGGGCGTTCGTGATGGTGCTGCCCTGTTCGCGGCACATGTTCGTCCGACCGGTGGTCCACATGGACCAGCACGCCTGGACCGAGGCCCACGCCGAGGCGTTCCGCTACTTCGGCGGCATTCCGCGTCGCCTGGTGCCGGACAACCTGCGCACGGGAGTGGACAAGCCCGATCTCTACGACCCGAAGATCAACAGAGCGTATGCCGAACTCGCCACCTACTACGGCGCATTGGTGGACCCTGCGAGAGCTTTGCATCCGAAGGACAAGCCGCGGGTCGAACGGCCGATGCCCTATGTCCGCGACTCGTTCTGGAGCGGCCGTCAGTTCACCTCGATCGAGCACATGCAGGCCGAGGCCATCACCTGGGCCCGGAACGTGGCCGGGCGGCGGCAGTGTCGGCCTCTGGACGGTGCCGCCCCGCTGTCGGTGTTCGAGGCCGTCGAGGCCCCGGCCCTGCTGCCGCTGCCGGACAAGCCGTTCGTACTGGCGCGCTGGTCCACCGCGACGGTCGGTCCGGACATCCACATCAAGGTGGGCCGCACTCTCTACTCGGTGCCCTGGAAGCTGATCGGCCAGCGCGTGGACGTCCGCTCCACCGCGACCATGGTCCAGGTCTTCCACGAGGGCGAGCTGGTCAAGACCCACGCCGCCCTGGACCAGGGCAAACGCACCGACCGGGGCGACTACCCGCCGGAGAAGATCGCGTTCCAGATGAAGACGCCGATCTGGTGCCGCACCCAGGCGTCCGAGGTCGGCGACGCCTGCCAGGAGGTCATCGACCTGCTGCTGGAGGTCAACGCGCTCTACCGGCTCCGCGCCGCCCAGGGGGTCCTCGGGCTGCGGAAGAAGTACGGCGACCAGCGACTGGAGGCCGCATGCACCAAGGCCATCACGGTCGGCGACCCGTCCTACCGCACCATCAAGGGCATCCTGATCGCCGGCACCGAGACCGACCCCGAGCCAGAGAGCGGCGACGCCGGGGCCGCGGCCTTCCTCCACGGGCCCCAGGGCCTGTTCGCCGCCACCATCCCCACCCAGACACAGGACGAACTCCACGGCGACCAGGACCGTGACGACACCCGGGAGACCGCACGATGAGCGTGATGGACACCGCCCTGCGCGAGTCGCTGAAGACGCTTCGCTTGTCCGGGATGCTGGAGACCCTCGACGCCCGCCTGGCCCAGGCCCACGGCGGCGAGCTCGGGCACCTGGACTTCCTCCAGGTGCTCTGCCAGGACGAGATCACCCGCCGCGAGACCGTCGCCTTCCAACGGCGCCTACAGAAAGCGAAGTTCGAGCAGCAGGTCACCCTTGAGGAGTTCGACTTCACCGCGTCCTCGAAGCTGCCCGCGGCCCAGATCCGTGACCTGGCCGCTCTGCGCTGGCTGCATGCCGGCGAGTCCGTAGTTCTGTTCGGGCCAGTCGGGGTCGGAAAGACACACGTCGCCCAGGCCCTCGGGCACCTGGCCGTCCGGCAGGGTGCGAACGTCCGCTTCGCCAAGACCAGCCGGATCCTGGCGGACCTGGCCGGCGGCCATGCCGACCGCACCTGGGACAAGCGGATCCGCGAGCTCGTCCGCCCCGACGTCCTCATCCTCGACGACTTCGCGATGCGCCAGCTCACCGCCGCCCAGGCCGACGACCTCTACGAACTGGTCAGCGAGCGGCAGGGCCGGTCCCTGATCATCACCAGCAACCGGGCTCCCAGCGACTGGTATCCACTCTTCCCCAACCCCGTCGTCGCCGAGTCGCTCCTGGACCGGCTGATCAACACCAGCCACCAGGTCATCATGAACGGCCCCAGCTACCGGCCGAACAAACGCCCCAAGAACCCCACGTCAGCCGCCGGCGACCATCAGGAGAGAGCCGGTCGCCCACTGAAGTAGGGGTGGCATAGGGTCGCAGCCGTGACCTATCCGCTTCCTTCCCCGGCGCTGAAAGCGTTTCTGGCGACACTCCGTCGCGGTGAAGAACGCACTGGTGTGGTCACCGCGAGTGAGACCTTCGGCGTGATTGTCGACCTTGACGGAGCCCCCGAGCCTTCGGTGGGCTTCATTCCACCGCCGGAGGTCTCCTGGAAGTGGATCTCTTCCTGCGACGAGGTCGTGACGATTGGCCAGCGGGTGACCGCGGCGGTCCTCGCCGTCGACGCCGAGGTGCGCGGGCAGGCTGTCCTGTCCCTGATCGCCCTGCAGCCCAACCCCTGGCTGGCCTGGGTTGATCAGGTCGGCAGCATCCTGCGGGGACGCGTCACGAGGCTGGTCCCGTTCGGCGTGTTCGTGAGCGTTGACGACGGGATGGACGGCCTACTCCACAGCTCCGAGTTGTCGCGCCTCGGCAGCGACCGCGATATCCGGGTCGGTGACGAGCTGACGGCGCGGATCGCCGAAGTGGACCCGGCGCGGCGCCGCATCCGCCTCTCGCTCCCGACCGAGCGCACGGCATCGGGCTGACACCGGCGGCCCGCCTGGGCCGCCTCAGCCAGCCCATGGGGAATTACGTGACCGCAGCCCTGGGGAATTACGGGCTCTGTCGCTGATCTTGTGATCGGGG
>NZ_JBEXCW010000231.1:0-3358 GCF_040605435.1 Streptomyces sp. NPDC005574 | reverse complement strand
TACAGACCACCCGCGCGTCCCGGCCATCACCATCGTTGGCGCCACCAAAACCAAACGGGTCAAACGCATACCAAAGCCCTAAGTTACCGGTATTGGGCCTAACCTCGCCGTTTCGCTTGGATACAGGGGCTGGCAGGGCCGAAACGCGAAAGTGCCTTCCTGACCTGGGACGATGAACCTTGCTGAGGGGTTCTGTCGGTCCAGGCGGAGGGCACTTTCTACGTGCAGGGTATCGGGTTGCGTCCCAAGATCCATGTCAGTGCTGACGGTTCGGGGGTGGTTGGGCACGCCGGGGCACGGTTGCTGGCCGATCTCGTTGATGCCACGGGGCTGACGGCCGCGTACTCCGCCGCTCTCAGGCCGCTGCGGCCCCGCGGGACCGGACATGATCCAGGACGGATCGCCGCCGACCTGGCGGTGATGCTCGCCGACGGCGGCGAGGCCATCGCGGACCTGGCCGTACTGCGGGACCAGACAGGGGTGTTCGGCCCCGTCGCCTCGACACCGACGGCCTGGCGGCTGCTCGCCGACATCGACGAGCGGGCACTGGCTTCGCTGCGCGCGGCCCGCGCTTCAGCCCGGGAGGTCACCTGGCTGCAGGCCGCCGAGACCGGCGAGGGCATACCCACAGTGACGGCCGCAGGGCGCGAACTTCCCGGTCTGGTCCTGGACCTCGACGCCACGCTGGTCACCTGCCACTCCGAGAAAGAGCAGGCCGCCCCGACCTACAAAGGAGGCTTCGGGTTCCATCCGCTGCTGTGTTTCCTCGCGAACACCGGCGAGGCGGTGTCGGGCCGGCTGCGGCCCGGGAACGCCGGTGCCAACACCGCCGCCGATCACATCGAGGTGCTCGACCATGCACTCGCACAGATCCCCGACGCTCACCGGCACGGCACCGACATCCTCATCCGCGCCGACAGTGCCGGATCCGCGAAAGCCTTCCTCGCCCACGTCCGCGACCTGTGGAAACGAGGAATCCGCACCTTCTTCTCGGTCGGATACGCAGCCGGTCCGCCGTGCCGTCCGGGCGATCCCTGACCGCCTCTGGCATCCCGCCCTTAACCAGGACGGCACCCTGCGTGACGGCGCCGAGGTCGCCGAGCTGACCGGCATGGTCGATCTGGACGGCTACCCGCCCGGCACCCGCATCATCGTGCGCCGCGAACGCCCGCACCCCGGAGCCCAGCTCTCCCTGTTCGACCAGGACGAGGGCCTGCGTCATCAGGTATTCCTCACCGACAGCCCATACTCCAGTGGCGGCTCCGCCCAGTTCCTGGAGGTCGGTCACCGCGGGCATGCCACTGTCGAGGACCACATCCGATGCGGCAAGACCACGGGATTCGGCCGCTTCCCCTCCCGCGACTTCGCCGTCAACGCCGTCTGGCTCGAACTCAGCCTCGCAGCGATCGACCTGCTGGCGTGGACCCGTCTGCTGCTGTTGGACGGGGAACTGGCAGCCGCCGAGCCGAAGAAGCTCCGCTACCGGCTCCTGCACGTCGCCGCGCGTCTCACCCGCGGCGGCCGTCGCCTGCGCCTGCGAATATCGGCGACCTGGCCCTGGAGACACGAACTGGCCACGGCCTTCCATCGCCTCGCCGCGTTGGCCCGCCCCGCCGGCTGACCGGCGAACCCTGGCCCACCACGACCCGAAGGACCTTGGAGAACCCGACCACCGCGCCGGGACCCCGCCATGTCCAAGCACCGAGATCGCGCCGACCACCCAACAGCGGCCCCTCAGCGACGCCTCATCGCCTCAACCGAAACGGCGAGGCTAACTGCCTAGCACTCGATGATGTTCACCGCCAGCCCGCCCCGGGCCGTCTCCTTGTACTTGACGGACATGTCCGCGCCGGTTTCCTTCATCGTCTTGATGACCTTGTCCAGGGACACCATGTGCGCGCCGTCGCCGCGCATCGCCATGCGGGCCGCCGTGACCGCCTTCACCGCGGCCATGCCGTTGCGCTCGATGCAGGGGATCTGGACCAGGCCGCCGACCGGGTCGCAGGTCAGGCCGAGGTTGTGCTCCATGCCGATCTCGGCCGCGTTCTCGACCTGTTCGGGGCTGCCGCCCAGGACCTCGGCGAAGGCGCCGGCCGCCATCGAGCAGGCCGAGCCGACCTCGCCCTGGCAGCCGACCTCGGCGCCCGAGATGGAGGCGTTCTCCTTGAACAGCATGCCGATCGCGCCGGCGGCGAGCAGGAAGCGGACCACGCCGTCCTCGTCGGCGCCGGGTACGAAGTCGATGTAGTAGTGCAGGACCGCCGGGATGATGCCGGCCGCGCCGTTGGTGGGGGCGGTCACCACCCGGCCGCCGGCCGCGTTCTCCTCGTTGACCGCCATCGCGTAGAGCGTGATCCACTCCATGGCGTGCGCCAGCGGGTCGCCTTCCGCGCGGAGCTGGCGCGCCGACATCGCGGCCCGGCGGCGCACCCGCAGCCCGCCCGGCAGGATGCCCTCGCGGGACATGCCGCGCGCCACGCACGCCCGCATGACCTGCCAGATCTCCAGGAGACCGGTGCGGATCTCCTCCTCCGTGCGCCAGGCCCGCTCGTTCTCCAGCATCAGCGCGGAGATCGACAGGCCCGTCTCCCGCGTCAGGCGCAGCAGCTCGTCGCCGGTGCGGAACGGGTACTTGAGGACCGTGTCGTCCAGCTTGATGCGGTCGGCGCCGACCGCGTCCTCGTCGACGACGAAGCCGCCGCCCACCGAGTAGTACGTCTTCGACAGCAGCTCCGCCCCGGAGGCGTCGTACGCCCACAGGGTCATGCCGTTCGCGTGGTACGGCAGCGTCTTGCGGCGGTGCAGCACGAGGTCGTCGTCGAAGGAGAAGGGGATCTCGTGCTCGCCCAGGAGGCAGAGGCGGCCGTCCCGCCGGATCCGCTCGACCCGTTCGTCCGCGCCCTCCACGTCCACCGTCCGCGGGGAGGCGCCCTCCAGGCCGAGCAGCACCGCCTTGGGCGTGCCGTGGCCGTGGCCGGTCGCGCCCAGGGAGCCGTACAGCTCGGCGCGGGCCGAGGCGACGGAACCCAGCAGGTCCTCGTTGCGCAGCCGGCGCGCGAACATGCGCGCCGCCCGCATCGGGCCCACCGTGTGGGAGCTGGACGGGCCGATGCCGATCGAGAACAGGTCGAAGACCGAGATGGCCACGGTGACTCCTCACAACGGGGGCGGAACATGGGGCGGGGCACCGCGCGCGCCGAGCAGCATGTGCTTCCAGTGTGCGCGGTGCCCCGGTGGAACGGGACTGGTGCCGTGACCGGAAAGGTTTGCCGGGAAGCTCGCGGCGTCCGGTGCGGTGCATCGCAAGGCGGAGCATCGCCCGCGTACTGGATGTACTCGGGTGATGCGACAACGCGGC
>NZ_JBEXCW010000230.1:0-3380 GCF_040605435.1 Streptomyces sp. NPDC005574 | reverse complement strand
GGACGAGTACCCGACCGACGTCTATGTGCTGCCCAAGCACCTGGACGAGAAGGTCGCCCGGCTGCACCTGGACGCGCTCGGCGTGAAGCTGACGCAGCTGCGTCCGGAGCAGGCGTCGTACATCGGAGTCGACGTCGACGGCCCGTACAAGTCGGACCACTACCGCTACTGAGTCCGCAGCCCCGCCCGCTGTGAGCGCGCCCGTGCACGGACGCGCTCACCGGCGGAAGGTCCTCCGAGACAGGCCCCCGCACCCCCGTGGCGGGGGCCTGCCCCTTTGGCCGGACCCGACCCGTCAAGACCCAGGACCCCCATGCCCCGCGGCCGTTATTCGCTCCACGATCCGCACGATCACACCCCCTTCGCAGACGAGCACTTCCAATGCGCCCCCGGTCCTTCCGGCTGGCGCTACGTCGCCCAGCGGACCAACCCCTCGGGCGACCCCACCGGTTCCGTCGACCTGGCCCTCGACGAGCTAGGCCGCCCCCTCCGCCTCGAACTCCACGCCGCCGGCTGGCAGGTACGCGGCGCCGCCCTCGACGGCGTCACCTGGGTCCGGACGGACCCCACCGGGACCCACGCCACCGAAGGCAACGTGCGCGCCCACGCCTTCACCGGCACATCCCCCGCTTTCCTCATCGCCATGACCCGCCTCCTGCGCCTCACCCCCTCCGCCTCGGCGACCCGTGTACGCCTCGTGGCCCTCACGGACCCAGTCCTCGCCCCCCGCACCGTGGACCAGTCCTGGGCCCTGCTGAAGAGAGAAACACACGGCACTGACAACGGCCCCCTGACCGTGGACGAATACCAGGTCACAGCCCTGGACACGGGCGAACGGCACGCCGTGCACATCGCCGGCGACGTGGTGCTCGCGGCCCCCGGCATCGAACTGGAAGACCTGGCTTCACCGCCGTCGACCTTCACCTGAGCCGACAGGAAGGGTGCGCTACGCCGGGGGCGCGAACCCGGTGGCCGGCCGGCCGTCCGGCGCGGACCCGCCGGCCGGCGGGACGACCTCCGGCGGCCCCACCGGCCGACTCGGCTGAGCCTGCGGCCCGAACCCCTCGGCCCCTGCCACCGAGAACCCTCCCGGCGGCGCGTACGAGCCGTACGAGTGGGAGGGACCGGGCGCCTGAGCCCCCTGGCCGTAGGGGGCCGGCGCACCCGTAACACCCCCGGCTCCGCCGTTCCCGAACGCCCGTCGGGCCTCCCGGGCCTGCCGCTCCTGCAACACCGCCGCCAGATAAGCGGCCGGCGGAACACCCTGGGGCGCCGGAGCACCGGTACGGGCCGCGACATCGGTGGCGAGTCGCTGCGCCATGGCCCAGCCGACCTGCGGGTCCAGCTGCCGCATGCGCGTCAGGTACTGCCGGACGGAGAGCCACAGGCTGTCGGGCACCGCAGACAGGTCGAGTTCCGAGAATCGCCCCGCGAGCCAGGGAGGCGGCGGCGGAACGAAGCCCGTACGGGCGGCCGGCACCCGCTCCCGTACGACCAGCGTGCCCGCGAACACGTCACCGAGCCGTCGGCCACGCGCCGACACCAGCGAGGCGATCACCGCGACGACCCCGAACGTCATCAGGATCTCCACCGCACCGATCGCACCCCGGACCAGCGCATGCCGGAACCGGATCGGGCCGCCGTCGTCCCGCACCACCCGCAGGCCGCACGCCAACTTGCCGAGCGAACGCCCGTGGCTGAGCGTCTCGACGGCGATCGGGCCGCCCACCAGCACGAGCAGGAACGCCGTGATGGACAGCGCGATCTGCGCGGCGTCGTCCAGTGAGGAGGTGGAGGCCGCCAGAGCGACCATCACGAGGATGTAGCAGACCACGGCCACGGCCAGGTCGAGCAGTACGGCCAGGGCCCTGCTGGGCAACCTCGCCGGGCGCACCTCCAGCGCCACCGCCTCACCCGTCACCAGCTCACTCACGCCCGCCGTCCTTCCCCTGGCCTGCCCTGCGAACGGCCAGTCTGCCAAGCTGAGGGCGCATCGCGTCGCAGTACGACAAGCTGACATCCACGACGAGCCGCCGACGAGCAGCCGAGGAGCAGGCAAACCGATGGACCTCGACGTCTTCGTCACCGCTCACCGGGCCGAATGGGACCGCCTCGACGCCCTGCTCCGTCGCGGGCGCCGGCTGAACGGCATCGAGGCCGACGAACTCGTGGCTCTCTACCAGCGCACCGCCACCCACCTCTCCCTCATCCAGTCCAGCGCCCCGGATCCGCAACTGACCGGTCGCCTCAGCCAACTCGTGGCACGCGCGCGCAACGCGGTGACCGGCACCCGGCGGGCCTCCTGGCGCGATGTCAGCCGCTTCCTGGCCCACACCTTCCCGGCGGCGGTCTACCGGTCGCGCCACTGGTGGGTGCCCACCGCCCTCCTGTCCACGGTCGTGGCAGCACTCCTGGGGTGGTGGATCGGCACACACCCCGAGGTGCAGGCCACCATCGCGGCCCCCACCGAACTGCGCGACCTCACCCGCCCCGGCGGCCAGTACGAGACGTACTACTCCAGCCATCCCGCGGCCTCCTTCGCCGCCCAGGTCTGGACGAACAACGCCCAGGCCGCCGCCATGTGCCTGGTCCTGGGCGTGTTCCTCGGCCTGCCCGTCCTGTGGATCCTCTTCCAGAACATGCTCAACCTCGGCGTCGGCTTCGGACTGATGTCGTCGGCCGGCCGTCTCGACACCTTCCTCGGGCTCGTCCTCCCGCACGGGCTGCTGGAGCTGACCGCGGTCTTCGTCGCCGCCGGCACGGGACTGCGCCTGGGCTGGACTGTGATCGACCCGGGCCCCCGCACCCGGCGCACGGCACTGGCCGAGGAGGGCAGGGCAGCCGTGGGCATGGCGATCGGACTCGCGCTGGTGCTCTTCGTCTCCGGCGCCATCGAGGGCTTCGTGACCCCGTCGGGACTACCCACCTGGGCCCGGATCAGCATCGGAATCGCCGCGGAACTGGCCTTCCTCGCCTACGTCTTCGTCCTGGGCGGACGTGCCGCCCGCGCCGGCGACACCGGTGACGTGGAGACGGCCGAGCGCAGCGCCACCGTCCCCACCGCCGCCTGATGTGCGTTCGACGCCGCTGAGCTGCTACTGTCTCCTTCGCCCCAAGAGAGCCGTTGACACGGAGGGACTGGGGAGGTAGATTCGAACAGTTGCCTGGAGCCGGGTTGGTATGCGGCTCGGCAGCGGATAGTATCTGTCTGCTTCTGAGAACCTCGATTTCGAAGAAGCCACTCCCCGATAAATCGGAAACAGACAGCCGGTAAGTCCGGCCGGAAACTTCTGATAAAGTCGGAACCGCCGGAAAGGGAAACGCGAAAGCGGAAACCTGGAAAGCACCGAGGAAATCGGATACGGAAACGGTCTGATAGA
>NZ_JBEXCW010000229.1:0-3461 GCF_040605435.1 Streptomyces sp. NPDC005574 | reverse complement strand
TTCTCCGCGACCGAGCAGATCGCCGCCCACTCGGTCGGATGGTCAGGCCGGACCTCGGCCACCAGCCGCACCGCACGCTCCCGCAGCTCGGCCGGATAGTTCCTCGAAGGACGTGACATGGACTCCATCTCCTCACGAAGTGGAGTCTCCGGACACGCCGGGGCGGTTCAGGAGGACGGCTTGTGCCGTGTGCGGATGGTCCCGTTGGAGGCCACGTGGGGTGTCGGGTCGACGGGTGGCGTCCTCTGCGGAGCGTCGGGTGGCTGGAGGGTTGCCTGCGTGGCTGGTGGCCTGGTCGGGAGGACGGCTTGTGCCGTGTGCGGATGGTCCCGTTGGAGGCCACGTGGGGTGTCGGGTCGACGGGTGGTCCGTTGGGTGAACTGAGGGAGAGCTGGACCGCTCCGCAGTAGCGCGCAAAGCGCGGTGTCTAGGTCGCGGGCTCGACGGCTTGTGCCGTGTGCGGATGGTCCCGTTGGAGGCCACGTGGGGTGTCGGGTCGACGGGTGGTCCGTTGGGTGAACTGAGGGAGAGCTGGACCGCTCCGCAGTAGCGCGCAAAGCGCGGTGTCTAGGTCGCGGGCTCGATAGCCGGTTCGTTGACGTGGAACATCGTCCGTGCTGTTCCTACGTCGTAAGTTGGCAGGCTGCCTTCATAGTTGGCGGCCTTCGCTGTTCAGTGGTCCATTTGTTTGTTCTGAACCTCGTGGGCATGGGCGGAAGATCGAAAGCTAGCTTGGTGGCAAGTGCCAATGTAGTACCGATGATTCGTTATGCGAGTCGCTTCATCGATCTGCCGCTCGCTAGATAGGAGGAGCTGCAATTCGTTCGACGAGAAGCGGGATAGGTGCGCAGATAGCAAGCAGCGCACCTATCGAGATTGTTTGCGTGTTGCATAGTCAGTAATTCATCTCGTTCGCGACTGAGCTCGATTTAACGAGAGTCGGTTGACTGGAACGAGGGTGAGCGCCGAAGTTGGTTTCATAGATCGTTGGACACGGCGAGCTGTCGTCGGCAATTGAAGTGGCGCTATCAATGGATCTAGCGTCGGTTGCCTCGGTGGTAGCGGAAATAGTTGCAGCGTTGTGGTGCTAGTTGCATAGATCGTTGCAGGATTCTGCCTACCCCTACGGGCTGGATCGGCTCGTAGGGGTGCTCGATACAGGTATCGCTGCATGCAAGGTTGCGTGCCTCGTTTGCTCTCAGCGTCTGGCGCCCTTTCCAAGATCAACAGCGATCCCCAGGCAACGACCGGTTCGGCGCCTCTGGTGGACAGTGCGCCGGCCGAGCCCATGCAGGATCGGCCGACCGCCACCAGCACGCCGTCTGAGCTTGCCCCCGCAGCCTCACCCGAACACCCTGAGGCCGCTCACGAGGAGTTCACGGCTGCGCGCACGCACCCCGAGCACGAATCCGCGGCCGCGCCTCTGATCAACAGGGCGCCGGCGGCGGGAAGCACACGGCTCGACGACTCGGACTCACCAGCGGCAGCCACACCCATCCCTTCTCAAACGCCAGTTGAAAGTCCGACGCGCCGTCTCGGGTATGAACCCCTCGCTGACGACGATGTGCCCGTCTGGGGGCAAGAGGTGCCAGGAGGACAGGAGTCCCCGTCTGGGGGCGCAGTCACCCTTCGGAGAGCCGCTGGGCCGGCCTTCCCGGCCACCAGCGGCTTCTCCGAGAAGCGAATGCTCGATGCTCTGCCGCCGCAGCTCGCCGAGAAGGTGCAGGGGCTGCCGGTCGCGTACATCGAGCTCGCGAGGAGCTACCGCCAGGCACAGGCCACACGAACCGGCACGAAGCCAGCAAAGCGCAACATCCGGCTTCACGCCGAGGTCGCAATCGCGGTGAATCGCCAGATGGTCAGCGACAAGCGCATGCTCGTCCTCAGGAACCTCAAGCCGAGCCACTACTTGGACGCCGCCATCACCTTGGCACGACACGTCTCGGTCACCGATCTCATCGAGGCCGCTGACGAGTTCCGAGACAGTCACCTGGGGGAGGAAGGCGGTTCAGCGTCCCCCAACCACTACAGCATCAGCCGCGAGAACGACGACTGGCTGAACGACATGATGGACGAGCTTCTTCTCGCGAATACCACTGGTCTGCACGGCCACATGGTCAACGTGATCGTCCAATCGTTCCTTCAGCAGTTGAGGGCTGAGGCCCCAGTAACAGGCTGATCCAGACTCAAAGCCCTGGGCCAAGTACTACAGCCTCAGATCTTGTGACTGCTGATCGTTGATGTCGTTGTCTGGTCATGCTGGTTGATGTGGCGCCTGAGCACGTTGACGTCTGGGCGGAGGAGTTGGCCCAACTGACGTCTGGGATGGGACACTTGTTCGCACGGCCGGAGCCGCGGGAGGTGTTCGCGGACCTGGTCGAGGGCCTGCTGTCGGACCTGGGCAGGAAGAACGGCTGGACGATGGCCGATCGTGCGGGGCATGCGACCCCGCACCGGATCCAGAAGTTCCTCGGGGAGGCGTCGTGGGATGCGGACGCGCTGCTGTCCGAGGTCCAGGACTACATCGACACCCGCCTCGGCGACGAGCAGGCCACTCTGGTGCTGGACGACACCCAGGTCATCAAGAAGGGGACCCGGTCGGTCGGGGTGGCCCACCAGCACTGCGGCAGTACCGGGGACGTACGCAACTGCCAGGTGATGGTGATGCTCACCTACGCCGCCGGGGCCGGGCACGCCTTCTACGACCGGCGCCTGTACCTGCCCGCTGCCTGGGCCGGGGACCTCCCGCGGCGCCGGGATGCGGGCGTGCCCGAGGAAGTCGGCTTCGCCACCAAGCCCGGGCTGGGCATCACGATGCTGCAGGCGGCACTGGCGCGGGGGGTTCCGTTCGCATGGGTGGCGGCCGATGCCGACTACGGCAAGGACCCCGCCCTGCGCGCCTTCCTCCATACCCACGCCCTGCCCTATGTACTGGCCGTCCCGGTGACGCTGCCGCTGGCCGGGCCGCCCGGCAAGCCCCGTCAGCCCGCCGTCACCTGCGCCGGCGACCTGCTGCACTATGCGGGGCGCCGCGACCAGTGGGAGCGCCGTAGTCAGGGCGAGGGCTCGAAGGGGCAGCGGTACTACGACTGGACCTGGTTCGGGGTGACTCTGCCGGGCCAGGACCCCGCCGAGGGCTTCGCCCACCATCTGCTGATCCGCCGTTCCACCGCCAAGAAGCAACTCGCCGGTGGCCGCATCGACTTCGAGTACGCCTACTTCCTCGTCCATCACCGCGGCGAGGCCGCGCTGCCCGAGGCCGTACGCCGGGCCGGCGTCCGGTGGAAGATCGAGGAGAACAACGAGACCGCGAAGCAGATCACCGGACTGGGCCAATACCAGGTCCGCCGCTGGAACTCCTGGCACCGCCATGTCACCTGCTCCATGCTCGCCCTGGCGTTCCTGACCGTCCAACGCGCCCACCATCCCGAGCCCGAACCGGACGCCGTGCCGCAGGAGAC
>NZ_JBEXCW010000228.1:0-3554 GCF_040605435.1 Streptomyces sp. NPDC005574 | reverse complement strand
CTCGGCCTCATCAACTTCAACGGCCGCGTCATGGACCCCGCCCAATCCGACTTCCTCACCCCAGACCCCATCATCTCCAACCCCCTCGACGGACAGGACTGGAACCCCTACACCTACGTCCGCAACAGCCCCCTCAACTACACCGACCCCACCGGCTACCTCATGAACGCAGACGGCACCACCAGCGTCTGCGTCCACAAAGGCGACGCCGGATGCGGCAGCGCCGGCGACGGCGGCAGCCCCGGCGCCGGCGGCGGCTACCCCAGCTCCGCCTGCGGATGCGGCTGGGGCACCAACCTAGGCCTCACCCCCTACCAGACCATCACCTCCGACACCTCAGGCACCACCCCCCAACCCGCCCCCAAATGGGACAACACCTGCCCCGAAACCAACACCGGCTGCCACGACACCGACGGCACCGCCACCGCAACCAACACCACCATCCAAACCAGCGACACCAGCGAAACCGCAGGATGGCAAACCACATCCACCGCCTGCCAAGACGACTACTGCTGGGACCAATACGGCAACATCACCACCCAACCCGCAGGCGACCTCGTCGCCGACGAAATCGTCATCCACGCCGACCCCAACCTCCTCACCGAATTCGGCGACTGGCTGACACGCGGCATCGGCCACACCTACGGAGACGAAGACCACATCGGCACAGGCATCAAAACCATAGATGCCATGTGCTCTGACGAAGAATGCATGCCAATATCCGACGAAATTACATGGGGGATAGTTCCAGGAATCCCAGAAATAGACGGCCCCGTAACACAAAGAAGCGGTCAGATGCCCTACAAGGATAGGGTGCCGGATGTGAAAATTGTCGAGATTTCAAAGAGTCCTGTACATGAGCAAATGAATAACATGACCAAATTGTACCCGGAATTCACAAGTGTGCGCAGCCCCGTTGATCCGGCACAGTCGACTCTTAGTCCGAGTCAATTGCAGGCAGCCCGGGACGCGATATCTGGCTCCCTCAATATGGGCGGCGAGATGGGGCTGCGGGCCGCAGAAACAGTAGGAAGTGATTTCTATAAGGCCTCTCAAGGAAATCCCGGAAGATTGGTAAAGCAAATTAGGCGGCCCTAATTCGGTATTTTTGTCGCTAGTTCCGCCGTGCCCCCAGATCTCCTGAAGTGCAGGCTTGATCAGGCACGGCAAGTAGATAGCCGCGTGTTCCCGGCGTTGAAGATGCCGGCGACTCGGGCGTTCAGGGATGCCGATGATCTGAGGCAAGAATGCTCCGCCGCTAGTGGGCAATTCGACATCGTCGCAACACGAGGAGTGTTGGCGTCGTTCATCAGTAACTCCGTGAAGCGCTCGGTTGGGGTGTCCCAGCCGAGCGTTTTGCGTGGCCTCGTGTGCAGTCTGGTATGCGTCTGAGCTCGTGAGCCAAGATCGGTGAGAAACACCCAGCCAGATTTCCGGCCTTCGGATCGTGCGTTGATGCAGGTCAGCTGAGGCCGAGGACGGCCAGCGGTCGTTCGTAGGGTCGAGGCCGACAGCGACGGCGTCCCGCCCGGCCAACTGCGGCTCGCCTCCCCCTACGATCCGGACGCCCGCTGGTCCACGAAGGGAGACAAGCTGTTCTGGTGCGGATACAAGATTCATCTGACGGAGAGCTGCGACGACGGTACCGCCGGCGCGGACGCCGGTCCGGCCTCGCCGAACCTGATCACCGACGTGGCCACCACGGTGTCGACCGCGCCGGACGTGACGGCCGCCGCCGGCATCCAGCAGCGGCTGACCGAGCACCGGGTCAAGTCCGGCGGGCACTACCTGGACTCCGGCTACCCCTCCGCCGACCTCGTGGCCGCGGCGGCCCGCGAAGGCATCACGATGGCGACCCCGATGCCCGCCGATCACTCGGCCCAGGCTCGCGCGATGAGGCAGTCACAGGTTCCGTGATCATGGAGTCGCGACGCTCGTGATCATCAAGGAGACCTGTGCCTGCGCTGCCATCATGGCTGACCGAACCGCTGTGGGACCAGTTCGCCGCGCTGCTGCCGCCGCGGTCGGAGTTCGATCCGGCTCATCCGCTGGGCTGCCATCGGCGCCGGGTCGCCGACCGGATCGTGTTCGACAAGCTGCTGCAGGTCCTGCGCTTCGGCTGCTCCTACGAGGCGATTGCGGACACCACCTGTTCGGCCACCACGATCCGAAGCCGCCGCGACGAGTGGATACGACTGGGCCTGTTCTCCCGGCTGAAGCAAATCGCGCTGGAGGCCTACGACCGCATCGTCGGCCTGATCCTGGAACCTGGCCGGCGCCAACCGCCACGACTCCCCGCTCCTGGCTCCGACCCTCGACCTGCTCGACGGGCTTAGGCCTTGCCGGACGACATCACCGTGCACCTGGACGCCGGCTACGACTCCGCCGGCACCCGCACCGAACTCGACCGGCGAGGACTGCATGGACAGATCGCGCACAAGGGTGAGAAGGCACCGATCCAGGCCAGCCAACGGTGGCACGTCGAGCGCACCCACGCCTGGCAGAACGCCTTCCACCGCCTCGCCCGCTGCTACGAACGCCGCGCCACCGTGATCAACGCCTTCTTCGACCTCGCCGACACCGTCATCACCGTCCGCAGCCTGATCCGACGAGCGTGGACCACTCACCGCTGGGACGGCCGTCCACGCCGCCGCCGGTGACTCAAGTCTTCTCCTGCGGCTCCTCGTTCGTCTGCTGCACGCCGTCCAGATCATCGGCGTAGTGCTCGATCGCCCGCCGGTAGTCCTGCACCCGACGGCCGCTGCTGGTGGCAGCCAGCGTCTTCAGCAGCAGCCGCACCGCCTCGCGGCCCTCACCGTCGTTGTACAGCGCCATGGCCAGGAAAGCCCGCAGCGACGGATCGTCCGAGAACTCCTCCAGTCCATGCCGCAGAGTCTGCATGGCCTCCCCATAGGAGCCCAGGACTCGGTGAGTACTCCCCAACCCGAGGAAAGCCCCATGACGATCCTCCCGAGACAGGCCCGCACCACCCAGGGCCCGTTCGTAGAACGGCACAGCCTCGCGCTCCAGGCCGAGAACATCGTGTGCCCAAGCGGTCTGGTAGGCGATCTCGGCATCCCCCGGGTACCGCTCGGCCAGTTCCACCAGTTGCTCCCGGGCCTGCCCAGCCTGGCCCTGTTCACGCAGTTGCACTGCCCGCGCCAGCGCCGCGTTCTTCTCGTGATCATCGCTCATGCCGCCCTACGCTGGCACACCCTGCCCGATCAGCAAAGCGCCGACTGAGGTTCCCGACTTGTATCGGGATAGCGGTGTCGTGATCGGGTTGGCCGCCGGTAGGCATTGTCAACTTGATCGCGGTCGGTCTGTGGGATGATCGTTTAGATCGTTCAGGTGGGGGTGGGGAGGGTGGCTGTGGAGGCCGGGGCGGCGGTGTCGTACAAGGGGTTCCGGTTCCCGGCGGAGGTCATCTCCCATGCGGTGTGGCTGTACCACCGCTTCCGGCATTGTCAGGTTGGGCGAGCGTTCGGGGTTGTGAGCCGGTTCGGGACGTGTCTGGCCGTGGTGGTGACGGTGGTTCAGGCCGTGGTGGGCGG
>NZ_JBEXCW010000227.1:0-3586 GCF_040605435.1 Streptomyces sp. NPDC005574 | reverse complement strand
GGAGACTCCATTGCCCACCCCGCGCCTGACCGAGCTCCCGGACACCGTGCTCCGGATCATTGAGAAGGTCAGCGGCCCCGTGGTCGACGTCCAGACCGTCACCGCCGGATTGAACAGTGCCATCGCCGCTCGCGTGCGCACGTCCGAGCGGACCATGTTCGTCAAAGGCCTGCCCCTCGATCACCCGTGGGTGTGGACCCAGAAGCGAGAGGCGCAGATCGCCCCCTACCTCTGGGGCATCGCGCCGACACTGCTGTGGCACATCGAAGAAGACGGATGGAGTCTCCTCGGCTTCAAGTACGTCGAGGGCGGCCACGCCGACTACACGCCCAAATCCAGCGACCTGCCCGCGGTCATGGCCACCATGATCAAGCTGGGCGACCTGCCCGAGGTGACACGGGTCGAGTTGAAGTCCATGCCGCACCGGCTCAGGACGTACGTGGACGACGTGGCGGACCTGTCCTGGTTCGCCGGCAACAGCCTGCTGCACACCGATTGGAACCCGCACAACGTCCTCATGACGGGCAACGACGCACTGCTCGTGGACTGGGGATGGGCCTCCACCGGCGCCGCCTGGATCGACCCCGCCCTGTGGCTGCTCTGGCTCATCGCCCACGGCCACACACCCGGCCAGGCAGAGAGCGCCGCCGCCACACACCCGGCATGGGGGAAGGCCCCGCCCGCCGGCCTCGACGTGTTCGCCCTTGCCCAGCACCGGCTGTGGGACTCGATCGCCGCCCAGAGCGAAGACCCCTGGGCGAAGCCGATGCAGCACGCCACGCACGCCTGGCACAAACACCGGCAATCCCAGCCCTGACGGGCACCCACATAATTCCCCAGACCCGCCACGGCGGGGTCTCGGCATTCTCGGCGGCCCTACACACGGGTCGATGTGTCCACTTCCGCCGCAGCCAGCAGACTGGCCCAGAGTTGAGACGTCGAACACCTCCCTCCCATCGCGGCGCAGCCGTGTTCGCCTTATTCCGCGAAGGCGTCCTGGCGGTTGTGGTGCACGGCCGGGGCAGCCCAGCGCAGGAAGGCCATGCCCGGGCCGTAGCTGAGAGCCAGGCCGTCATCGGTGGTGGCGATGGCACCGGTGGGTGTGGGCAGCTGGAAGGGGGCGCATAGACGGCTGCCGGTGAGGAGATCGTGGACGGTGATCCGGCCGTCGAGGTCGGCGATGACGGCAGCAGTCTGCCCGTGGGGCAGCGTGGCGGTGGCCAGGGCGGCGATGCGTCCGATGGGAACGGTGTGCAGGAGCCGGCCGGTGGAGAGATCCCAGGTGAGTAGACGTTCATCCGCGCCGCCTGCGACAAGAAGGCTGTGCCCCTCAGCCGAGAGTCCTGTGGCGAGGATGCTGCCGTTCCTGCTGTGGGCAAGGGTGCTCAAGTGCTGGCCTGTGGGCAAGTCCCGGATCGTGATCCCGCCGTCGCGGTGGGCAGCGGCGATGACGGTCTGCCCCGAGGGGAGAACCGCGGTTGCCACTGCCGTGACGGGGGCGGGAGCAGTCGGTGAGACGTGGAGGGGCCGGTCCGTGGTGAGGTCCCAAGCGGCGACCCGCCCGTCCGCGCCACCGGTGATGAGAAGACCGCGGCCGGTGCCGCTTTCCTGGGTGCCCGACGAGGCCAGCTTCACGACCCCCATGTAGGGAAGCGTGCGCAGGTACCGGCCCGCAGCCACGTCCCACAGCACCACACGCGCGTCGCCTGCGGCGGTGACCGCGATGTCCTGGCCGTCTCCCAGTGTGGTGAGGCTGACGGCGTGGATCGATGTCGTGTGCGGCCGGGCCAGGGTGTGCAAGGGCGTGCCGGTGGCCGCGTCCCGCACGATCGCCCGCCCGTCCCTGCCGACGGAGACAGTGACAGTCCGCCCGTTGCTCAAGGTCCCGGCGGCAAGGGCGTTCACGGTGTTGAAGTGGCCCGGCGAGACGAGTCGTACGCCGCCGAACTCCAGTTGCCGGACAATGACTTGATGCTGGCTGTCGGCGGTGACAGCAACGGTCTGCCCGTCCGGCAGTCTTCCCGTCACGATCGCGTGCACCTGACCGGTGAGGAGTCCTGACGGCATGACATATTCGTGACCGGTGTCCAGGTTCCACATCAGCACACGCCCGGTGCTTCCTGCCGTGACCGCGACGGCCTGCCCATCGGAGAGGCGGTCCAGGGCCACGGCGTCCACCGTGCTCCCACGAGGGTGGACAAGGGTGTGGCGGCGTTCGCCGTTGGCAAGGTCCCAGACCACAGCGCTGTTTCCTTCAGTGGCCACGGCGGCGTCCGCGTCGGTGTCCTCAAACAGATACGCGACGTTCGGGCCAGTTTGCGGGGTGTCCTCGCGAGAGCGGCTGGAGTAGCAGGTCAGCGCCAGCCGCTGGGTGCCGGCCAGGAGATCCCACTCGATCACCTGTTTCTCGTGCCTGAGGAACGCAACGACGCGTCGCCCGTCTGGCGAGCTCGCCACATCGACCGACGAGAAGGAGCGGTCTTCCAAGACATTCAGCTGCTCGCCGGTTGTCGCGTCCCAGAGCACCGTCCGGTTGTCGCTGCCCACCGTGACGGCGATCAGTTGGCCGCCCGGCAGAACACCGGTGGCCGCACACTTGACTGCACCGGTGTGACCGGGCCACGCCTCATGGAACTTCACAATGTGCGGAGAGGGGCAGCTCCGGCACGGGGGCCTCTTCTCAGCATCGCTGCTATTGCGCATAAACCATCTTTGGTTGTCACAGAAAGCACCACCGCAGAAGGTGGTTCTCAGCAGATGTTCAGTACGCGACGGGACCGTGACGGCGCTTTCACCGACTGGATTCCAGAAGACCACGTACCCGCTGTCACTGGCGGCGACGACGATATGGCCGTCCGGCGACTGAACACTGGCCACAGCGCTGATGGGGCCGACCCCCGTACTGAGAGAACGTTGAGACTCGCCGGTTACCAGGCTCCAGACGATGAGATCACCGCCGTGGTCACCAGCGACGACGACGCCTTGTCCATTGGGCAAGGTGTCCGTGGCCAGGCTGCGGATGTTGCCGCCATGGCCCCTGAGTGTGTGGAGACGGGCGGCCGCGGTGCTGCGGGTGGTGGCCCAGCGCGGGACGGCGAAGGCAGGCTGGTGGTCGAAGAAGAGACCCGACAGGGCCTCGGCCAGCGGAAGGTCGTGCCGGGCTGCGGCGTCGAGCGCGAGGAAGTCGCGACGAGCGGCAGCAGTTTGGTTCCCGCGATGGTAGGCGGTCGTCCCCCGGTAGACATGGGCGTGCCGGATCGCGACGTTTCCGGTGACGTGGGGAAGCTGCGAGACCAGGTGGCCAGGTTCGGCATACACCAGAAACTGTGGATCTTCCACGAGTCGGCTCAACGCTTCGGCGCCGACGTCGACGGCGTGCGCGGCGGCGTGCCGTTTGACGTACGGATGGGCCACATCCCAGCGCATGCCGGCGCCTGCCGCGAGCGGGACCGTGGCGAGCAGGGCGTTGAGGAAGACGGCGGTGTGGACGATCACGTAATTCGGCTCTGTCGCTGATCTTGTGATCGGGGCTGTTGTCGGTGGTGCCTGCGATCGTGTCCCTGGTGTACTTCGCGAAGTTTCGAGG
>NZ_JBEXCW010000226.1:0-3591 GCF_040605435.1 Streptomyces sp. NPDC005574 | reverse complement strand
GCGGGCCGCAGCAGTTCGGCGACGCGGGCCGCCTCCGTCTCGGCGTGCCCGAGGGGCTCCGCGCCGGGGGTCTGCGGCAGGGCGACGACCAGCGTGCCCGCGGCCGGGGATGCAGGCGGGTGCGGGCCTGCGCCAGGACGCGCAGGGGGAGCGAAGCGAGGAAGCCGACCGGGCACCACCACAGGCGGGGCGTGGGGTGGTGTTCAGTGGCCCACCGGTCTCCGACCCCCGTCAGCAGTCCCGGAGGACTGGCAGCCGCTGTCGGCGGTCGGGTCGCTGGACGAGGCACTGAGAGGACCGCAACGGCCGCTGGTATTCCGTGCGATCACCTGCCGACTGCGTCACGCGTTTTTTGTGGGCCCTGTCCCTGGTCAGAATGGGTGTGAATCGGTGGGTGCCGGGCTCGGGGACGGCTGCGCGGAAGTAGAGTCGAACACCGGCCCGGCCGTCGGCGCGGGTCCGCTCTGGGACGGCATGCCTTGGCGGTAGGTCTTGGTGACCTTGGCGGTCGCGTAGGTCAAGGAGGCTGCGACCTCCTCGGCGTCGATCTCCACGGTGGTGCGGTGGATGCCTTCTTTGTCGTCGAAGGTGCGCTGTTTGAGGCGTCCGGTGACGATGACCCTCATGCCGCGGGTGAGCGACTGCGCGGCATTTTCGCCGGCTTGTCGCCAGAGGGAGCAGCGCAGGAACAGCGGCTCGCCGTCGACGAATTCGCTGCGGTCGCGATCGAACACACGGGGAGTGGACGCGATGGTGAAACCCGCCACCGGGATACCGGAGGCGGTGTGCCGAAGTTCCGGGTCGGCGGTCAGGTTGCCCACCACCGTCACCAGCGTCTCGCCCGCCATGCAGCCACCCCTGTTGCTTCGTACTGGAACGCTCCCACCGTACCGGCCGTGCGGGCAGGCTGGCACGATGACTGTCATGGCGAGCGAGGACCACGCACTGGAGGCGGCGGCTGCGGCACTGCGCGAGGCGCAGGAGGCAGTTCATACGGCCCGTCGGAAGCTGACCGCGGCGGTCGTCACCGCCTACCGGGCCGGGGAGCCGGCCGCTCGTATCGCCGAGCGCACAGGCACCAGCGTCATCGACATTCGGAATCTGCTGGCTGCTACCCGGACCTCACGCCGGAGGTAGCCGTGTGCCGCCCCCTGAAGCTTCCCCTTGGTGCGATCTCTCGGTTTCGGGACGGTGGGGGTGAGAGGCATTGGGATCTGGGTGTGTTGCTGCTGGATGCTCTTACGGATGTCAAGCAGCGGCTGTGGAGGGGTGGTTGTGAGTCGCTGCGCGGGTATTTGTCCTGGTGAGGGCATTGAAGACGTCGCGGGCGACGTAGCGTTTGAGGCAGCGCATGATCTCCTTCTTGGACATGCCTTCCTTCGTGCGTCGTTCCACGTAGGTCTTGGTGCGTGGGTCCCAGCGCAGGCGGCAGATGACGATGCGGTGCAGGGCGGAGTTGGCCTGGCGGTCACCGCCGCGGTTGAGGCGGTGGCGATGGGTGCGGCCGGAGGACGCGGGCAGCGGTGCGACGCCGCAGAGCATCGCGAACGCGGCCTCGGACCTGAGACGTTCGGGGTTCTGCCCGGCGGTGACCAGCAGCTGCCCCGCGACTTCAGGACCGACTCCGTTGAGGGCCAGCAGCTCAGGGGCAGCCTGCTCGACGAGCGGAGTGATCAACGCGTCCAGCTCGTCGATCTCGGCCGTGAGGTCCCGGTGGCGGCGGGCCATCGAGCGCAGGGCGGCCTTGGCCGCGACGGCGGGCTCTGCCACCCGTCCGGTATCGGGGCGGAAGCTGGCGCAGACGGACAGGAGGTCCTTGTCGCCCAGGTAGCGCAGGGCGGTGCGGACCTCGTCCGGGGCGGTGATGACCACGGCCTTGATCCGGCGCACGAGGTCGGCGCGGTGCTGGACCGCGCCGCGGCGGGCGACCCGCAGATGACGCAGGGCCTCAACCTGCCCGTCGCGCTGCTTGGGGATGCCGGTGCGCCGCCCGGCCAGGGCCGCCCGGGCGGCCGCGTAGGCGTCGACGGGATCGGACTTGCCCTGCCACCGCCGCGCCTTGCGGTCGGGGCGGTCGATCTCCACCGTCTCGACGTCCTCGCCGGCCAGGAGGCGGGCCAGGCCAGCGCCGTAGACACCGGTGCCCTCGATTCCGACCAGTACCAGGGTGCCGAGAGAGCGGAGCCAGGACAGAAGGGCCCGGTAGCCGACCGGGGTGGCGGGGAACTGCCTCCAGCCGAGTTCCCGGCCCGCGGAGTCGACGGCTGCGGCGGTGTGGGTGTTTTTATGCGTGTCGACACCGCCGGTGATCTCTATGCCGGATTGTGCGAGGGTGGTCACTGCTGTCCTTACTGTCGTCGTACCGGGGACGGCACCCGCCGGCCCGGGCAACGGACAAGACAGTGGTGAGACCTTTGGCCAGGCTCTTACAAGGTCACGAAGCCCAGGCCGGCGGATGCACACGGACGCCTCCCGGCGAAGGTCGACAGATCCTGTTGAAGACCCGGAGTCAGTCAGAGGTTGAGTCAGACCCCGCCGGAAGACGTCCACAAGCATCCTCACTGTCAGTGGTGGTTGAAGGGGGTTGTGGCCACTGTTCTGGACGCGAGAGTGTCGCTGTTTCGGGGCGTGATTGCATGTGGGGTCGTTGCTTCCGGTGAAGTTCCAGCTCGCAGGATGCTCACCGGCCTGCGAGCACACCAGACAATTCACCCATCTCGCGACTATGCCAGGACCCTGTGGAGGGGGTCAGTGGAACCAGACCAGGGCCGAAATCCTGATCTGCCGTTCTTCCCGGATGACCGCGTATTCGATGATGACCGACTCTTCAGGGACTTCCAGCGAGTAGCGGATGTCGAGGTCGTCCATCGGATCGCCAGGCGGCTTACGGTTGGCATCGACAGCGGTGCCCACCTCGATTCCCAGGGCGTGCAGGAAATTGAGGACCATTTTGGATAGATCCGGGGGCATATCGAGTATGACGCTTGCCGGGATCTCCTCGGTCCATACGGTCCAGCCGCGCCGTGGCCGGTCGGTCATCCGGTCGCCTTTTCCACCTGCTCCAACAAGTCCTCGACCGCGAACAGGGGGCGGCTGGCGTTGGCCCGGCTGATCTCGTCTTCCCGGGCCCGACCGAGCATGGCAGCCTTCCACCAGCGGCGCATGACGCCGGGGACCTCGTCCTCCTCGACCGCCAGTACCTGGCTATGGAAGCGCGCACGGTCCTCGTCAGTCAAAAAGCTGCCGATGGCGTGAATGGTGCGAGGGATCGCGGTAATCCGGCTGTCTGCCGGACGCTCGGGCTGCGCGGGCACAGGGTCTCCTTCACCGTCGAAGGCTCCAGTGTCCTACGAGTAGTCAGGATCCCCTGCCACACAGCCCAAGCGAGCCGCCAGATGTCGGCGTACACGTGAACGTGGCAGGCAAGATTTTCGTAGGCGGAGATCATCTTGACGGGTCTTCGAAGTTAAGCGGTGCGCGTCGCTTCTTGCCCTGATACGGCAGCTGTAGATAGCTGCTGGCGTGCTGTCTGATCATGGTGTGGTGTCGGCGTATGCGTGCCATCGGCGGTGGCAGAGGCGGGCGCGGTGT
>NZ_JBEXCW010000225.1:0-3681 GCF_040605435.1 Streptomyces sp. NPDC005574 | reverse complement strand
GTACGACACCGCGTCCACGAGCAGCCCCTCCCGGCGATCCGACCAGACAGATGATCATGCCACCGGCGAGGGCTCCCGCTCAACCTGACAATGCCATCAGGGACAAAAGGGGCGAACCGACCAACCGGTCAGCAGCTCACAACCCCTGACGAATCGAGGTCAACACCTCCGTGAGAAGTCCACGCCGAATATATGGAGTTGCGAATGGCTGCGTGAATAGATGGTCAGATCACTGTCCGGAAAGCGCGAGGCCCCTCACTTGGCAAGCGACACACTGTCCACGGACTCGATCAGGTGATCAGTCGTCGTACTCATCAGGTGACTCCTTCGAGGAGATCCACACCTGATTCATGACACTCCCTAACTCATGACCATTGCCCCTACAGGTGTACCGGAAGGTTACGGCAGCAGAGGTTGGCACGGGGGTGAGGATTTCGAGGGTGGTGGTGGCCTGCATACTGCCGTGGCCCTCAAAGGTCCAGCGCAGCATGAGTTCAGTGGTGTGATGACCACTTGGTACGTGCTGGGTGAGCACATCGGAATTGGTGCCGTCACTGCGGTGCCACCGGTAGGTGATCTTGCCAGCACCGCCGTCGGTCTCCATAACGCCAGTAATCTGAACTGTGCGGTTGCAGGCGGGCCCGGCAGCGTCGGTGTGGACCGATACCTTAGCGATGGAGACCGGTTGCTCGTAGCGTTGGTAGATTAGGAAAGCAAACAACGAGAGCAAGACCAGCAGCGGCACCACCCAGCGCCGCTTGCGACGTGGGTGGTTGGTCGTGGACTCAGTGTTGTGCCAGATGTTCGCAGTTTGTAGAGAAATGCGGGGGCCGGAGTTAGGCAGGTCTTCGTCAGGAGTTGCCGAGACCGATTGAGTGATACGGGCCCATGCGTTGGGGTCGAGTAGGGTGCCATTGTTGAAGTCTTCGGGCGCTGGCTTTGTTACGGGCTGGGGCAACCAGACAGTGGGCGCTTCGGAAGCCTGGGTCATCGGGGCGGCGGATCCCGGCTGGACCCTAATGCTCGGCTCTCTCGCAGGTATGAAGCGCTGAGGAGGCAGCAGAAGGGTCTGCTCTTCGGGGCCGACTTTCGTCGATCCGGGCAGCACCGTGTCGGTGTCGCCGATCAGTGGGAGATTGATCGTTTCTCCCGTCCTGGTTGGTTGCCCGAGCCCGTCCTGGGCGTGATTTTCGGAGTGCTGACGGTATTTACTCATCGCGGTTCTGTTTTCAGCGGGGAGGGTCACAAAGGAAGGAAAACCTGCTGTCGGAGGCGTTTTGTCCGCTTGCTGCCGCTGGAGAGGTAGCCGCCCGGGCCGTTAGGCTCTCGGAAAAATTGAACGGCTGTGAAAAGGCGAACGGGATGCTCGTTTGCCCGTGAGGAAGAGTCAGGCTATTCGAGGCGACCTGGCGTCCGGTGTTATCGGTCCAGGTCACGGTCAGTGTGCCTATCGCGGCTCCGTCAGTAGTCACTGTGCCTTCAGCCTTTGCGGCGTACCGCTGGTCGCAGCCCACTGTCATCGAGATCGTGTGAACGTGTAGTGGCGCATGTGAGGGGCTGGGTGACGCGGCGGTTGTCGGGGCGCCCCCCCTGCCCGTGGGGGCCATACTCGGCTTCGGTGTCCCGTCGGTCGTCGGGCCCGGTGCTGGCTGTGCGGAGCTGGAGTACGAAGGCAACGCGGAGGACGGCTCGGAGGCCGACACGGGAGGCACGGCGGAGGGCAGGTCAGAGGCCGCCGACACAGGCACGCCGGATCCAGACCTGCTGGGAAGTCCGGAATTCGTCGCCGGAATCTCGCTGAAGGTAGACCCAGGGCGGGCTGTGAGCTTCGAGTGGGCAGACGTGGTGGCGTTGTTCGACTGGCTGGTCCCAAGTGTCGAGAGCCCTACTAGTGCGCCGCCGATCAGGACCGCACCGGCCGCCGCAGTGCCGATAGTCCTCGGTCGCCAACGAGACCTCGACCCTCCGCCCGGACCCACTGGTTCGCCTGCGGCACCTGCTTTTCTCGATCCGCCCAGTTCGGTGGTGGCCAGCGAAGTTGTTCCCGTCTCCTGCCCGCTTCCGTAGGGCAAGAGAAGCGCCAATAGCGCCAATAGGGCAGCAAGTTGCCCCCTTCCACGTTCTTCCCAATCACGACCGTACGTGGTGCCAGCCACCGCCTCCAGTTCCGCGATAAAGGAGAGCGCGTCCGTTGGTCGTCCTTCTGGCGTCTTCGCCAACCCAGCCCTGATCAACGACCGCAGCGCCTCTGGCGCCTGCTCTTCGGGAATCCGGGCCTCGCAGTGCGCGACTGCCAACTCTTTAAGCGTTGATCCAGCGTATGGCTTGGCACCCGTAAGGCACTCGAAGAACGTTACCGTCGCTGCATAGACATCTGTAGATGGGGAAGCAGTCGCGCCCGCCCATTGTTCCGGCGCCATGTAAGGAGGAGTACCAGCGATGAAGCCGGTGTAGCCGCTGGGCACGGCGATGCCGAAGTCGACCAATTTGGAAGTGCCATCAGGGGTCACGAGTACATTGCCGGGCTTGTAGTCGCGGTGCACAAGGCCTGTCGCGTGGGCAGCCGCGAGGCCAAGCAGTGAACCCTTGAGCACGGTGAGCGCGGCCTCGGGCTTAGTAGCACCCTCCACATGGAGCAGGTCGCGCAGAGAAATGCCGTCCACCAACTCCATGACGATGGCCCCACCAAGCGGACCTTCGACATACTCGTAAAAGCGGGCGACGTGTGGTGAGTCGATTGTGCCGAGCATCCCCGCCTCTGCGCGCAGGTGCTCATAGTTCACGGACGGGCCGTTGAGATACTTGATGGCTACGGGTACCCCGGTTGAGTCATGCTGAGCGAGGACGACCCGGCCTGTAGCTCCGATGCCCAGCTCACGTCCGTGCGTGTATCCGGGCAACTCCCAACTATCGTCCTGCGGCACCTCGCCGGCGTGCTCAGGTGTTTGGCAGTTTGCCACGTTCATTTTCCCTCTCGATACCGTGTCGCAACGGTCCGCTGTCCACTACACGGCCACTGTTCTTCCGAGGGCTCGGCGCAACGATGACATGCCTCCAATCCCTGAAGGCAGATCCAATCCGACCGCTGAGACCAGCGCGCGACACCGGGACCGCAACTCAGACGCTAACCGCGCGGCTAGCAACTATCGCCGAACATAACGCCCCACCTGTCGCGCGTTCAGCGGCCGTTGAGGTTTCAATCCGGATATATGCTATAAAACAAACCACGCGCAAGATGCATCTCCGTGCAAAATGAGGACTAGATACTCATCAGTCTTGATGTAATGCGATAGCCATGGGCAACGCGAATACCAATGGCCGACGCCAAAACGCGCGAGCAACGGCAACCGCTGCGAGACTTTGTCTGACGACCAGCGAGCTGGCCCAAGCGGTCGCGGGACTGGCCCCGCCCAGCAGGACGGGTTTGGGGCCGCACCCAGGCCGGCAACAAACTCCGCTCCCACCTGCGCGAATACTTCCCCGGCTTCCTCGCGGCCTTCCAGCACAACCGCGAAGGGATCAGCAGCAGCGTCGACCGCGCCGTGCTGGCTGCGGGGCATTGTCAGGTTGAGCGGGAGCCCTCGCCGGGGCGTTGTCAACTTGTTGGGGCAGCGGGTCGTTGAGGGTGTGTTAGGTCGTGGTGGGGCCGGATGGCGGCCTATGGTTCAGCCTGCCGTGGGC
>NZ_JBEXCW010000224.1:0-3922 GCF_040605435.1 Streptomyces sp. NPDC005574 | reverse complement strand
CATGGCCTCGGTCGAGCACCGCGCCCACAAGGGCCTGAACAACCGGGCCGAGAACAGCCACCAGCCCACCCGCCAGCGCGAGCGCGCCATGAAGTTCTTCCGCTCACCCGGATCCGCGCAACGATTCCTGTCCGCGTTCAGCGGCATCTCACCCCATTTCCGCCCCGGCCGGCACCTGATGACCGCTGCCGAGCACCGCCTCGAGATGACCCTCCGCTTCACCCTCTGGGAACACGTGACCGCCACCGTCGGCCTGCCCGCCACGACCTGAACCAGGGCAGCCACCGGGCCCCACCACACCCCGACACGCCTCCAGACGATCACAAGCTCATTAACGTGACAGCGCCGAGCGGTGGAAAAGCTCGACGAGGGGTTCCGTGATGGTTGATGTTACGCGGCTTCGGTGAGGGGTTCGTGGTCCTGGGGTGCGAGTTGGATTACGTCGACGGGTGTGGGGTCGAGCAGGTCCCGTCGCATGCCTTCGAGCCGGCGCAGGGCGGCGGGGGTCATGGTGAAGCCGCGCCAGCCGGTGGCGGCCCGGTCCAGGACCGCGAACGCGAGGCTGACGCAGGAGGTCTCGTCGGGGAAGCGGCCGATGACCTTCACCCGGCGGCGAGTCTCGCCGAATGTCCGCTCGATGAAGTTCGAATGCCGGATCCGCTTGTGGTGCTCGACGGGGAAGCGCAGGTGAGAGGTGAGTGAAATCCGGTCCTTGAGCAGGGACTTGACTGCGGACGGGTAGGTCTTCTCCCACTTGGTGGCGAAGTCGTCGATGCGGCGCTGGACCGCCTCGACGAGGTGTTGGCCGGGAGGGATCTCGAGCGTGGTGGTGTCGAAGATCTCCCAGAAGTCCTTCTTCACCTCCGCAAGGTCGTGGCGACTGACCTTCGAGGTGACATTGCGGCATTTGTGAATCAGGCACCGCTGGCGCAGGCTGCGGCCCAGAACGAGCTCGCAGGCGGAGATCAGGCCGCCTCCGCCATCCGATATCACCAGCAGCGGCGGCGTGAGACCGCGCTCGAGCAGGCCATTCAAGAAGTCGGCCCAGGCGTCGTGGGACTCCGAGCCGGCGGCTTCCAGGCCGATGAAGACGGGCCTGCCGTCAGTGTCGATGCCCCATGCCGCGAGGACGGGCTCGGCCGGGGCATTGGGGTGCATGCGAAAGTGCGAGGCATCGATGAACAGGTAGTCCAGCGTGACGCCGGACAGGTCACGCTCGCGCCAGTTGTCGTACTCGCCGCGTATGGACTGGCAGATGGAGGAGACCGTGGACTTCGACAGGGCGGCGTCCCAGCCGAGGGCCTCGGCCAGAGTGTTGGTCACGTCCCGGGTGGACAGGCCACGCACGTATGAGGCGATCACCAGCGACTCCAGCGCGTTCGTCCGTGTCACCGACTTCCCGAACAGCCGGGAGGCGAACTTCTCCGTGGTGTCGCGCAGCCTGGGCCGCTTCACCTTTACCGGCCCGGACGTGGTCTTGACGGTCACCTCGCGGTGCCCGTTGCGGTGCCCTGCCCGCACCACCGGCGCCTCCTCCTCGATCACGTCCTGGCCATCGCTGTCCGTAGCCGCATCCGCGCGCTGATAGCGGGCCCGGCCCCAGGAACTCGTCGACCTCCGCTTCCAGCGCGGACTGGATGATCAGACGGGCCCCGAGTCGGGCGACGTCCTCGAGGCAGTCGGCCAGCGGCCGGCCCTCGGCGAACACGGCATCAATCTCGCCACGGATGGCCTCGGTCGGGGATACTCGCTTGTGCACGAGCGTGGGTCCTTCCTCGTACGAACTCTGGACGGTTCAGTACGGAAACCTACGCTCGTCGCCTTTTACACCACCTTCTGGACGCGACCCGTCGTATCGCAGTAACGCCGATTCGCTCCCGCGTCCCGGGGCAACAACGAATGACACTGCGGACAGACAGCGGCGCACCGGCTTCCGGGCCACGCCGTTAAGAATGCCGCCGCGGCCCGGTATTGGGAAGGGCGCGCAGTTCAGCGACCCTGGCGTGTCGGCCGATGTCAGCTGCGGGGCGAGCGGCCTTGCCGGGACTGCGGCCGGCCACGGCCGCCAGAACGGGAGCGGGATGGGGCGACCGGGGCGTCGGCGCTGTTGAAGCCGGGTCCGCTCGGGGCGCTGAAACCGCCGGCAACCGGGGCCACGGCCGTCGGCACGCTACTGGTGGGTGTCACCGAGGCAGGAACGTCAGGAGTCCGGCTGCCGGGGAGAGCCCGGCCAAGGACGCGGGTGTGAGTCATTTCCGGGGCGCAGGCGGCGCAGACCTCCATCAGGGTCCACACCTGGGCGACGGCCGGATCGTGGCGCAGGACCAGCAGGACGCTGCCCGTGCAGCACACCCGGCGACCCTCATGGGAGGCACACCGCGCCTGCCAGCAGGCGCAGGCGGCATCGGGATGCACGGTCGCAGCACGGGCGTGCGCGCCAACGTGGGCTTCGGCGAAACGGCGCAAGGCGGCGAGATCGCGGGAACGCGACGGCATGACACAGGGGGAGGAGCAGGAGACCGACGCCGTACGGTCACCATGACCGGTAATGCGCACAGCCCAGGTCCGGCCCGGACGACGCGCGGCAGGGCTTTCAGAGGGTGGGAGGTCCAAAACCGGCAGTCCTTCGACAAAGGAGGGATGTTCACGCAGCTGCGCACAGGCTCATCTACCCGCACGGGCCGATCCGAGATCCACAAGGTCCATCGGCGGTCCGCGACCGTCATCGTATGCGCGAACGACGGTATGCCCCCACTTGAGTCGACCCGCCTGCCCGCGCACGACGGGCGAGCAACGTGCCACTGCTCCGCTCTCTTTGACCCGCGCAGCACGGCGAGAACGGGCTTCGCATCCGCGATCCCTGAACTTCGTTGAACGGTATAACGCGTACAAGGGACCCCCGCCCCATGCACCCACCCAGAGGGTCCTGCTCCTGCCGGCGATAACAGGAACAGGACCCTCACCTCTGCGCTGTCGGGAATGACGGTCCCGCGCGGGCTGTCCGGGCGGGACCGAATGGTGGCCCTCAGTCTCCCAGAGCGAAAACGGCGACGGGCCGGAGTCGACATGAGGGCTCCGCCGGGCGCGACGCCCCGTTCAGGGTGTGTCGCCGGACCAGTCCCAGCGGTTTCGTCTCAGCGGTCTGCAGGGGTTGGGACCTCGCTGCCCTTCGCATCGAGCGTCGGCTTTCCGGGGCCCACGAGTCACGACAGCGGCGTGGGTCGATGCGATGGGTGAACAGCCCGCAAGAGCTCCCACAGGAGGCGTGAGCCGGTCGGCCTGGGACTGACAAGGGCGCTCGCCAGATCAGACTCGCCTAGGTCTTGAAGAAGGTGTTGCTGTCTTCCTTCACGGGGGTGGAACCGGAAAACAGCAACACCACAGGAATACGAGAAGAAACCGTATCCCCACCCCTGAAGCACGCCAGGAACACATCCCGTACCCCAACGACAACTCCCGGGCGCCGGGAGACCAAGCCCGACCCATCCAGCTAACCAGCAAGAACCAACCCATCGTTGAGTACACAGCCCTCAACCTAGAGATCACTCGACCACTGAACTGAAGACAGAACGCACCGGCCCGTTGGCGTTGGAGTCACCTGCGCGGGGCCGTGTCACCGGTATCTCGTAGGCTCCCGGCCATGAGCGACAGCGAATCCGGCAGACGAGTCATAGACGGGCGCTTTGAGCTGGAGGCGCGACTCGGTGGCGGCGGCATGGGCATGGTGTGGCGAGCGCGCGATCTGGTCCTTGACCGGGCAGTCGCGCTCAAGGAGGTACGACCGCCCGATCCGGGTCTTGCCGAATACGACCCGCAGGGCGCGGCGAGGCATTGTCAGGTTGAGCGGGAGCCCTCGCCGGTGGCATGATCATCTGTCTGGTCGGATCGCCGGGAGGGGCTGCTCGTGGACGCGGTGTCGTAC
>NZ_JBEXCW010000223.1:0-4010 GCF_040605435.1 Streptomyces sp. NPDC005574 | reverse complement strand
ATCGCCGACGTACGCAGACACCTCACGGCCCGGCTACCCGACTACATGGTGCCGTCCGCGATCGTCGTCCTCCAGGAACTGCCGGTGACCAGCAATGGCAAGATCGACAGAAAAGCCCTGCCCGCCCCGGCCGCGGACGTCACCAAAACCTACCGCCCGCCCCGCACCCCCTACGAAACAACCCTGTGCCAGCTCTACTCCACACTGCTGGGCATCACACACATAAGCATCGACGACGACTTCTTCGCCCTGGGCGGCCATTCGCTGCTCGCCACCAAACTCACCGCCCTGATTCACGACG
The DNA here is from genome assembly GCF_040605435.1 of Streptomyces sp. NPDC005574. NCBI lineage: Bacteria > Bacillati > Actinomycetota > Actinomycetes > Kitasatosporales > Streptomycetaceae > Streptomyces > Streptomyces sp. NPDC005574. The sequence continues at coordinate 3,709 of NZ_JBEXCW010000223.1, read as the reverse complement.
AACTCGGCGTGGCCATGCCGGTCCGAGCCGTCTTCACCTCCCGGACCGTGGCCGCCCTGGCCCACGCCATCGAGGGAGGCACGACGGCTGAAGTGGATTTGACGGCCGAAGCCCGTCTGGATCCGGCAATCACGGTGAACCCCACCATGACGCCGCGCCCCCGCGACGTGCAAGAGGTGCTGCTGACCGGGGCAACAGGCTTCCTCGGAGCCTTCCTCCTCGCGGAGATCCTGCGTGTCCTCCCCGACGCCACCGTCACGTGCGTGGTGCGGCCGATCGGCTCCGACAACGCCCGGACGCGCCTCGAACGCAGCATCACCCGATACGGCCTGTGGGACGAGGATCTCCACAAGCGGATCAACGCCATCGCCGGTGACCTGGAACAGCCGCTCCTCGGCCTCGCCGAAAGCGAGTTCACGGCTCTCGCAAGCCGGGTGGACGTGATCTACCACAACGGTGCACGCGTGCACCACGTGGACCCGTACCAGCGGATGAAGGCAGCCAACGTACTCGCCACCCAGGACATCCTCCGCCTGGCCGCACTGGGCGGCGGAATCCCCGTGCACTACATCTCCACCGGCAGCGTCCTGGTAGGCACCGGGAACAATCCCCCAGACCTCGAAGAAGACCGCTGCGTCTCCCCCGACCTTGTGCCGCCCAACGGGTACATTCAATCCAAGTGGGTGGCGGAGCAGTTGATGAGGGAGGCGAAACGCCGAGGCATCCCCACCACGATCCACCGACCCGCCCGGATCAGCGGCCATACATTCACCGGGGCCGCGAGCACGGAAGACTCCTTCTGGAAGTTCATCAAGGCGTGCGTCGAACTGGGCGCTGCGCCCGATGCCGAGGGACACCTTGAACCCGAGGACCTGGTGCCGGTCGACTACACGGCCGGCGCCATCGTCCAGTTGTCCCGTCTGCGGGTGCCCGAGGGAGACGTGGTCAGCTACAACCTGAGCAATCCGATACCCACCCGAGCCGAGGACGTGCTGCGGCAGGCACGACTGGCCGGTTACCAGTTGGAAGCCCGTACCGGCCCGCAGTGGCTCGCGGCCCTCACTGCAGCCGCCGTCACCGCCCCCGAGGACAGCGCCCTATCAAGCGTCGCCCTCCTGTACGGCGATGCCCCGATCACTATGCCGCCCAATCACACCCCGCCCCGCTTCGCCACCGACAACGTGCAGCGGGATCTGAGCGGCTCCGGCCTCATCTGCCCTGCGATCAGCGAGTCACTGATCCGGCACTATCTCGCGGTCTACGCCGATACCGGATTCCTGCCCCATCCGCCTCCCCTGCGCTTCGATGACGCCAGGGGCTTGGAGCCGACATCGGCTCCTGGAACATCAGAGGAGTTGTGTGATCTGGCACCCCATTAGAAGCCGTTGTCTTTCCGGTCGTGATCGCTGAGTTTCTGCTGATCAGGCATGGTGTCGGTGTCGCCGAGGGAGGGTTCGGACGTTCAGTTCGTTCTCGGCGATACGGAGGTAGCTGGTGGCGTCGGTGATGGGCTTGCTGGAGGAACGGGAGATCGCTGCCCGGGCGGCCGTGGAGGAGCTCCAGGCGGAAGCGGTCCGGGTCCTGGCCGAACTCGGTGCAGCCGAGGCGGTGTTGGAGCGCCGGGTGATCGCACGTGCGGAGCTGGCCGAGGCCCTGGCCGCTGGCGACGGTGCGGCAGATCCGCCCCGCCTGGAGGTGCAGGTTCCTCCACCGCCGGCCCACGTGGACAAGGTGCCGGTTACGGGGGCGACGGTGGTGTGGCACCGGGAGGGGATGACGGTGGAGGCGCTCGCGCCGGAGTACCGGCGGATCGTTGAGCTGCTTCAGTGTGAACCGGGCGCCGGTGAGGGGGTGTCGGCGAAGGATGTGGCGGCCCGGCTGGGGCTGGAACTGGTGCCGGCCAAGATCGAGGGAGTACGGTCGAGGGCGAAACGGCTGGTCGAGCGGGAGTGGCTGAGGGCGTCGCCCTCGGGCCGGTTCATGCCGCGAGCGTCGGCTGCGCCTGCCGCGGAGAACTGAGCGGCCTGCTCACGGCGGTGGTGCGGGCCAGGCGGCGGGCCATGAGCATGCTCGCCGAGAAGTAGATGAACGCCTCGCTGGAAGCGGGCAGCGCCTCGAAGTCCCGCACCAGGCGGCGCGAACGCATCAGCCATCCCAGACTGCGCTCCACCACCCACCGTCTCGGCAGCACCACGAACCCGGTCATGTCGTCACTGCGCTTGACGATCTGCAGGGTGAGCTGGAGTTTTTCCTTCGCCCAGGTCACGAGGCTGCCGGTGTAGCCGCCGTCGGCCCACACCAGAGTGATCTTCCTGAACCGTGTCCGCAGCACGGGCAGCATGGCGCGGGCGGCCTGGCGGTCGGTGACATCCGCGGCTGTCACCCAGACCATCAGCAGCAGGCCGAGGCTGTCCGTGATGACGTGCCGGCGCCTTCCGTTGATCTTCTTCCCGCCGTCATAGCCCCGTGACACGGCGGGCACCAGGCGGCTGCCTTCACCGACTGCGAGTCGATGATTCCCGCACTCGGCTCACGGTCGCGGCCGTGCGCGGTGCGAACTCTCCCGCGAAGCCGGTCGTGCAGTTCCCCGGCCAGACCCTGCTTCCGCCACCTGCGGAAGAAGGCGTAGACGCGGTCCCACGCCGGAAAATCGACGGGCATCGCACGCCACTTGATGCCGTTGTCGGTGACGTAGAAGACCGCATCGAGCATCTGACGATGGCAGTAGCCCTCCGGCTGCCCGCCCCTCCCCTCCATCCACGCCGGCACCGGCAGCGCGTCCCGCACCACCGCCCACTGCGCGTCCGTCATGTCCGAGCCGTAGACCGGGACCCGGTCCGGCCGGTCGGCCGCGTTCCCGAACCGGTGAGCGAGGCAATCGCACGAAGAACGGGCCGAGTTGAAGACAACCGGCGACACGGCGTAGAACTGCGACAACAGGACCTCCGGGGCAGACGAGTTGGCTTCGCAACCCTCGTGCTGCACCGGAGGTCCTGCCTTCATGCACCCACCCGGCCTAAATCACCTGACCAGGAAACCTGTTCGACCAGAACCGCCTCACGGTCGATAGGACAACGGCTTCTAATTCCTGGGGTCAGTCGAAGTCATCTGGTGAGCGGTTGTCGGACCGGGTCGCGGTCGGGGTGCTGACACAGGCGTTTCCTCAGTCGCTTGTGGATGAGGTGTTGGCGGAGACGGGTCGGGTGCAGCAGCGCAACCGGCTGTTGCCGGCCCGGCTGGTGGTCTACTTCGTGTTGGCGATGTGCCTGTTCTCCGGGCATAGCTATGAGGAGGTCGCCCGGCTGCTGACCGCGGGTTTGCAGGGTGCGCGGCGTTGGCGTACATCGTGGGTGGTGCCGAGTACGGCGGCGATCTGGAAGGCCAGGTCCCGGCTGGGGGTGGCTCCGTTGCGGCAGTTGTTCGCGCGGGTGTGCCGTCCGGTTGCCACACCGGACACTCGGGGCGCCTTCTACCGCGACTGGCGGCTGACCGCGATCGACGGCACCACATTCGACCTGCCCGACACGAAGGCGAACGTGGAGGCGTTCAGCCGTCCGCCCCGCTCCGGGCGTGGTGAACAGGACGTCGGCTACCCGCAGTTGCGCATGGTCGGCCTGGTGGAGTGCGGTACCCACGCCGTCTTCGATGCTGCGATGGGAGGCTTGCGCACCGGAGAGCAGGCTCTGGCCCGGGCGGTCCTGGTGTCCCT
>NZ_JBEXCW010000222.1:0-4059 GCF_040605435.1 Streptomyces sp. NPDC005574 | reverse complement strand
GGCCACCAGCCGCACCGCACGCTCCCGCAGCTCGGCCGGGTAGTTCCTCGAAGGACGTGACATGGACTCCATCTCCTCACGAAGTGGAGTCTCCGGACACGCCGGGGCGGTTCACGAACGCGCGATGAAGGGCTTTCGATCCGTCAGCGCAGCGCAACGCTTCCCGGGAGCGTTCAGCAGCATCTCACCCCACTTCCCGCCCCCACGCCACCCCATAACCGCCGCCCGCCACCGAGCAGAAAAGATCATCCGCTTCGCCGTCTGGGACCAGATCACCGGCGCCACCGGCCTGCCCGCCATGGCCTGACCAACCGTCACCACCACGACCGAACACGCCCCGAACCGGATCCCAGCACCGACAAATCACCCAACCTGACAACACCGCCAGGACGGTTCCTTCCTTTCAGAAGTGGGAATAATAGAGCATGCTTGCATTGTGAGGTCCTGGGTGATGCGAAACGCATCGCAGCCCTGTGCTCGCTGTGAACGCAATTGCGCGCATGAACGTCCACTGAAGATCAGACCATCCCACGGTTCTTGACGCGTTCTGCCCGGCGGTGCACCACTCTCGCATGCAGGATTGCCAGCCAGGTCAGTGCCACCAACTGTCGGACAGCCCGGGGCATCGGACGCCCTTGACGCGATCGGTCCAGCGCCACCGGAAACACTCCCCCATCCCGACGGGAGAAGACTGCACTCATGTCAATGAGCAGAAGGCGCCTGCTGGCCGGCCTGGCTGGCTTGTCGGCCGCCCCCCATGTGGTGAACTCCGTAGGGTCCGTTGCGGCGCAAGGTGAGTATCTGGTCGGGTCCGGGATCTCGGACGTAACCGGTCCGGCGGCCGAGAACGGCATGATGGGATACTCCTTAACCCAGCAGAAGACCACCGGAATCCATCTGCGCTGCAGGGCACGGGCGTATGTGGTGGTGGATTCCGCGGGCAAGCGGGTCGTGTTCGTCACGGCCGATCTGGCTGCGATCTTCCAGTCCGTTCATCAGGGCGTGCTAGCCAGGTTGACGAAGGTGTATGGGGGTCTGTACACCGAGCAGAACGTTTTACTGAATGCCACGCACACGCATTCTGCATGCGGCGGAGATTCGCACTACGCGCTGTACAATCTTTCGATTCTCGGGTTCCAGGAGCAGACGTACAACGGTGTTGTCGCAGGGGTTGTCGAGGCGATTGGCAGGGCACACAACAACCTCGCGCCCGGAAGCATGCTGATCGGGCGCACCGCGTTGACCGACGCCAGCGCCAACCGCTCATTGGTGGCGTTCGATCGCAACCCCGCGGAGGACAAGGCGCAGTTCCCGCTGGCGATCGATCCCGCAGTGACGGTGCTGCGATTCAGGCAGGGAGGTCGTGATATCGGCGCGATCAGCTGGTTCGCCACACACGGCACGTCAATGACGGGAGCGAACCGGCTGATCAGCGGTGACAACAAGGGCTACGCCGCCTATGCATGGGAGCACGACTACGCCGGGGTCCGCTATCTCGATGGGCCGCCCGGATTCGTCGCGAGCTTCCCACAAACCAATTCCGGCGATGTGACGCCGAACCTGAACCTCCGTCCGGGATCCGGCCCGACCGAGAACGAGTTCGAGAACACGCGGATCATCGGCGACCGCCAGTTCCGTGCAGCACTGCACGCGTTCGGCTCGGCGGTCGAGCAGGTCACTGGCGGTGTCGACTCCCGGCTGCGTTACGTGGACATGTCTACGGTGACAGTGGCTGGGCAGTACACGCCGGACGGAAGACCGCACTCAACATGCAAAGCTGCTATCGGCACCTCCACACTGGCGGGCAGCACCGAGGACGGGCCGGGAATCCCCATACCGGAAGGCGCCCAAAACCCGCTCGTCCAAGCGCTCGGCGGACTGGAGGCGCCGATCCCACAGGCTCTCGCCGATGCTCAGGCACCCAAAATCGTGGTCTTACCCACCGGAATAATGCAGCCGTACCCATGGACCCCGGACATACTGCCGCTGCAGATCGTCCGCATCGGGCAGCTGCATCTCATCGCGGGACCCGCCGAGTACACCATCGTCGCCGGACTACGCCTCCGACAAACTGTGGCCGCAGAACTCGGCATCCCCCTGGAAAACGTCCTCGTCCAGGGCTATGCCAACGCCTACAGCCAGTACGTCACCACACCCGAGGAATACGACTCCCAGCATTACGAAGGCGGATCAACGCTCTTCGGCCGCTACACACTCCCCGCCTACCAACAGGAATTCGCCAAACTCGCTAACGCCTTGCGCACAGGAACATTTGATGGCCCGGGCCCCGTCCCGCGCGACCTGTCGGCAAGCCAACTCAACTTCCAGACCAGCGTCGTTTTTGACGACCCCGCGCCGTTGAAGAACTTCGGAGACGTCCTCACCCAGCCCAGAAGCAACTATCACCTTCTCGAACGGGTCACGGTCGTGTTCGTCACCGGCCACCCCAAGAACAACCCGCGCCGCGGCGGGACCTTCCTCGAAGTGCAACGCTTGACCGGCGGGCAGTGGACCCGTCACGCCGACGATGGCGACTGGGCCACGAAATACCGCTGGACCCGCACCCTCGGCGCCACCTCCTCCGCAACGATCACCTGGGACATCCCCGCAGACACCCCTACCGGCACCTACCGCATCACACACCACGGCAACTGGAAAAACGGACTCACCGGCCACATCACCCCCCTTAACGGCACCTCACACACCTTCGCCATCACCTGAGACCAGGACCTGATCCCACGCACAATCCGCAACCACACAAAAGCCCGACTTTCGACGCGTAGGCGCACGGAACTTGCCAGGCAATCTCGCCGAACAAGGCGTGAACGAACTGAGCTGAGATGGCCTCACCACATCACTTCACGGATCACAGCGAGGCACCGATGGAAGTCGCCCGCCAGGGCCCGAGTCGGCCTTTCGGCTGGGGCAGACGATGGTCGACTGCACTCCCAGATGTCAACAAGAGAGGCATCAGCATGCGAACCAGATCTTCCCTGCCGGCCGTCGTAGCCACCTTTCTCGCAGCCGCCGCAGTGTTCGGCACCACCGCGACCGCCGAAGCAACGAGCCTCAGCACAGCCACCGCGGCGCCGCCCCTCAACATCGTATCCAGCAACACGATGCTGTTGCCGTCCATAGTCGTCGACCAATGGGCGCAAGACTTCCGCGGCGGGCTCATCGGCACATCAGGCTATGTGCAGAACCACGACGTGATCGTCTTCCAGGAGCTGTTCGACAACAGCGCGTCAGGCATTTTGCAGAGCAAGATGAAGGCTCAATACCCGTACCAGACGCCGGTGATCGGCCGTTCCACCAGCGGATGGGACTCCACCCAGGGCAACTATTCCTTCTTCACCCCGGAGGACGGCGGCGCCGCCGTCCTGAGCCGCTGGCCGATCACGAACAAAACGCAGTTCATCTACGACGAGTCCTGCGGCAGCGACAGCTTCTCGGGCAAGGGCTTCGCCTATGTCCGGCTCAACGTCAACGGCACCCCAGTCAACGTCATCGGAACACACCTCCAGTCAGACGACGACGGCTGCAACACCGGCGAGGCGGCCAAAGTACGGTTAGCCCAGCTCAAAGAGATTCGAACTTTCGTCGACAGGCTCAAGATCCCGGCAAGTGAGGCGATCGTCTACGCCGGCGACATGAACATCGACCGTCACGGACCCGAGTACCCGACACTCCTGTCAACCCTGAACGCCTCTACCCCCGCCTTCACCGGCGTGCCCTACACCATGGACCCCGTGAGCAACTCACTCGCCAAGGCCCGCTACACCGGCGAACCACGCCAATGGCTCGACTACATCCTCTTCAACGCATCCCACGCCCACCCGGCGACCTGGACCAACTCCGGGCTCAACGTCCACCCCTCCCCGTGGACCTTGAACAGCACCCAGTACCGCGACTACTCGGACCACTACCCGATCCAGGGCTCATGACCCGAGCGTGGGTGTCTCGAGGGTCTGACACGAAAAGAAGAGAGTTGGTGCTGGTCAGGCGGTTACGGGTTCTACGATCGGGTCGAAGCGGATGGTGAGGCCGAGGCTGTTTGCT
>NZ_JBEXCW010000221.1:0-4119 GCF_040605435.1 Streptomyces sp. NPDC005574 | reverse complement strand
CCGCGACCTCCTCCGCCACAAAGACGCCTTCGCCGTCTACAGCATCTGACCAACCGGCACGGAACCGGACATCACACAACTACGCCGGGGCCGTGCGGTTCGGAGGGGGCCGGGTCATGGCAACATGACCCGGCTACCCGACCAGTGGCGCGGCATCGCAACCCGCTACGACAAGACCGCTGAGTCCTACCAGGCAGCTGTCGCCCTCGCCTCGCTCCTGATGTGGGCGTGACATTTGAAGACACTCCTAGGCCCGCAGCACGGCGAGCGCCAGTCGCAGCAACGTCGGTTTCAATCCACTGCTCCGGCCTCCCGTGGAACGGCGTCGCAGAGCAACAGGTCAGAGTTGGGTAGTACTTACTGATTCGTGCGACCGCCGCAGCGACGAACATCTGTTCATATCTATCAGACGTGAACAGTCATGAGTACCAGTGCTGTGCTGGACTTGACCCCTCCTTGGGTCAGCCACGAGGTGTTGGGACTCGGCACGGCATGTCGGAGTCATTGTTCCGGAACCAGCCCCTCTCCCGAAGAGGGGCTTTTCATATGCATTGGATACATGATGAGTGCTGAGATCTTCGAGCAGTACGAGGCGGAGCTTGCCGGTCACAGAGAGGCGTTTGCGGCCGATGAGGCGGTGGGGTTGCTCACGTCGCCGTCGTGCGACGAGCGCCTGTTCGCCCGCTGGTTGCTGCGCTACAGCGTGCACGGGGTCGCAATGACCGCCCCCGTGGAGTCCTGGATCGCAGGCGCCGGTGAGCGGTGCGCGCAGCTCGGCAACCAGGCCCTTGGTAAAGCGCTCAGGGCTCACTCCCGTGCCGAGGCCGGTCATGACCGGATGATGGTCACCGACGCGCGCGCCATCGCCGCGCGGCTCAATGAGCACTCCGCTACTGCGGTGGACGTTGAAGCTCTACTTACCGAGCCGCCGCTGGCCAGCACCCGCCCCTACATCCAGCTGCACGAACAGGTGATCACTGGACCGGCTCCGCAGGCCCAGCTGGCTATCGAGTACGAGATCGAGCAGCTGTCGGTCACCATGGGCCCGCACCTGCTGCACAACTGTGAGCGTGTGTTTGGAAGTGACTCCCGCTTCTACAGTTTCCTGGCTGAGCATGTTGAGCTGGATGCCGGACACACCGCCTTCAACCGCCGCCAACTGCAGGGGGTTCTGGCGGAATCGCCGCAGGCGCTCACGACCATGACCGAGGCTGGCTCGACCGCTCTGGCCTGCTACTCGGTGTTCATGGCCGAGTGCCTGCGGCTGGCACAGACCGATCTGGACACGGCGCCGGTTCCCGCATGACATCGTCCGCCCACGGTGCTCTTCCCGCGCCGGCCGCCGCCCGGTTCCGGGATGTCGCCGTCGGTTGGCGCGGGTGGCACCTGCGGATCCGCCGGCTCCCGCTCGCCGTGTGCGACACCAGCGCGGTACTGCAGGATCTGCGCGCCTTCCGTGCTGAGATCCTCTTCGCCGCAGGCCGTCGCCCGGCATTCCGGGACTTTGAGGGGCACTTTGTCGATGCGCACATGCTCGATCACGGTGCCTACCACGTCACGGCCCATCCCGAACCGTCCGCGCCTCCGAGCGGCTACATCCGTCTGGCCCCACCAGCCCTGACCGGCCACTTCCAAACCCGGGCTTTCCTGGGAGACGACCGGTTCCTCTCCGTTCTGGAGGCCGATGGGATGCCCGAGCGTGCCGTCTTCGAGCACGCCAGGATGGTAGTCGCCGAACATGCCCGCGGGGTGGGCTTGGGCGTGTTGCTGAATGCAGCGGCCATCGCGACGGCCCGGGCACTCGGTGCAGCCGGCATGGTCGGCATCTGCGGCATGGACGACGGGCAACACCAGCTCCAGCAGCGCTTCGGATTCATCATCTGCCCAGGAACCGAGCACTACTCCGCCCACTACCAAGACCATGTGTGCGCCATCGTGCACCGCACGGACGATCGCAATGGGGAATACGAAGACCTCGTTCACCAACTCCATCAACGCATCACCTTCGCGATCAGCGAGCCCGCCAGAAACAGCGGGACAGGAGTGTCCGGGACTGTGGTGGCTCCAAGGAGATAGGCGACTCCCGGTCAAAGGACCATCGTTCCTCTCCATGCGCCGCCGCTGCGGCGCGGGGAAGGTGAGGACCAGCAACACCCCCCGGCCATCCGAACGTGCTGCATGGGCGAACCCACCGCGTCGGAGTCACTCCGAGGTCGGGCGAGCCTGAACGGTTTAGCCTCCTACCTCGGAAACCAGTCGCAAGGTACGGCGTCGGGCATGCGCCGATTGCCGAGACCTGCCTGGCAGCTTGGGGCATGGACGAATATAAGTTTAGGCCCAGGTCGATCGAATAATCTGACAAAGGAGAACAAAAAACATGAATGACGTTGGCATGTCCGCATCTGCGACATCGGAATCCATCGCTTCACTGCTGCAGTTGTCGACAAATTTCATCGTCTCGCGGGGCGTACAGGTCGCCGTAGAATTGGGGATCCCGGATCGGATGGGCGATGGCGAGACCAGTCTCGTCGACCTCGCACAAGGTACGAGTTGTGATCCCGCAACATTGGCACGGCTGCTGCGGATGCTCGCAGGATGGGGGATCGTAACCGATACCTCAAGTGGTTACCGCCTCACCGCCCTTGGGCAATTCCTGCGTTCCGAAGTTCCAGGTTCCCTCCAGTCATGGTTCCGGCTGTCTTTTCGTAGTTACACAATGTTTGACGGCCTCCTTGAGTCCGTCCGAACAGGCAAGCCGGCATTCGAGCAGGTGTACGGTGCATCATATTTCGATTACTTTGCCGCCAACCCCGCCGAGGGGGCGGTTTTTGACAAAGCCATGGAGGATTTCGGGCGTATGGCGTCCGGTGCGGTCATTGATGCTTACGACTTCACCAAGTCCGGACGAATAGTTGATGTCGGGGGCGGTACGGGTCACTATCTGACTCAGATTCTCTCAGCTAACCCCGCCAGTCGGGGAATATTGTTCGATCAACCGCATGTCGCGGCTGCCGCAGAAGCCAGCCTCAAGGGAGGTAACTTTGAGGATCGTATCCAGGTGGCAGGTGGAGACTTCTTTACGAGCGTACCTGCGGGCGGAGATCTATATCTCCTGGCGTGGATCATCCATGATTGGGACGATGAGGATGCGGTTCGCATCCTGCGCAACTGCCGTACAGCCATGAAGCCAGGGAACCGTTTGCTCATCGTCGAATCCGTCGTCCCGGAGGACGCCGAGCCGCACCTCAGTAAGCTCATGGACTTGGTTATGCTTGTAGGGCTTGGCGGTAGGGAGCGTACGCGGGCACAGTACTCGGAACTACTGGCCAATGCTGGGTTTACATTGGGCCAGGTTATCCCCACGAAGTCTCCGCAGAGCCTCCTTGAGGCGACCCTCATCAGGTAGACGATTTTGAGGACCGGTGGCCCCAGATCTCCGAAAGTTCGACCTTGTTCGATTACGAGAAAGTGATTGGGTCTTCGACAATCGTAGGTTGACGTCCTTCGGTCCCGAACGAGCGTGATTAACCTGACGAGATGCCAGAATCGCAACATCGGATGTTTACCGTTCGAATTGGTGTTGCTGCTGGACATTGAGGTTTTATGATCTCGCGGCCGCTGAGGTGTGAAGGTAGCGGCGGACAGGCGGGGGCGGGAAGCCCCTGGTAGGACAGGTCTCTCAACAAGATCTCGCCCATAGCTATCAGGGGCTTCACGTTGATCACTTATGTTCCACACTCGATGTCCCGCGTCCTGTGGCGGAGTTTCTCTCCGGGCTGCTCGCTGGTCGCCGGCGCCGGATCGGCACGCCGAAGAAGTCGCGGGCGCTGGGACCGTTCCGCCCGGCTGCACTAGTAGGGCTTGGTCAGGTCCGTATCGGTGTGGGTATGTCGCGGTGACAGGTGGGGCAGGCGCCGGCCCAGGCGGCGAGAAGGGTCTGGAGTTTCTCGGACGACTTGGTACCTGAGTTCCACAGTTAGTGGTGCCGACTAGGGCACGAAAATGCGGGTTGATCTGCGGAAATGGCGTTGTCAACTTGTTGGGGCAGCGGGTCGTTGAGGGTGTGTTAGGTCGTGGTGGGGCCGGATGGCGGCCTATGGTTCAGCCTGCCGTGGGCAG
>NZ_JBEXCW010000220.1:0-4221 GCF_040605435.1 Streptomyces sp. NPDC005574 | reverse complement strand
TCGCCACCCTGACCTGGGTCGACTGGTACAACAACCGGCGTCTGCACACCGCCTGCGACGACCTCACCCCCACCGAGGCCGAACAGGCCCACTACCATCACCACCGCGACCCCGCCCGGGCCGCTCATCCAACAAACTGAGTCCCCGGACACGCCGGGGCGGTTCAGTGGGCCTGGGTATGGAGGACTTGTTCGTGCCAGTCGCCGAAAGTCTTGCCGGTGGGGAACCCGGCCCGCTTGCGGCGGGTGTGCAGGTTCGCGCGGTCGCGGCCGGCGGCTTCCTCCGCGAGGAGGACGCGGGCGACCTCGGCGGGGTCCCAGCGCTGGGCCTTCGCGGTGGGGATGATGTCGGTCAGCGACCTGCGGATGTGCGGGAGTTTGAGCCGCTTGGTGAGCTCGATGGCCTCGGCGAGCGGGTCGCCGTTGGTGCCGGGAACGGTGCGAAGAGGAGTGGCCATCAGAGCTGGTCGCTTTCGTTACCGTCGTACCCATCAGATGACTCCTTCGAGGAAGAAACCCACCTAATTCATGGCACTCCCCGCTCCGGGCGCCTACTCGGCGTACGTCTCCCGCAGTTCGATCTTCCGCACTTTCCCCGAGACCGTCATCGGGAAGGTCTCCAGGATCCGCAGTCGGCTCGGGATCTTGTAGTGCGCCAGCTTGCTCTCGCAGAAGGCGCGCAGCTCGTCCAGGGTGAGGGGGTCGGCCGGATCGCGCGGGATGACGCAGGCGAGCACCTCCTCGCCGTAGCGTTCGTGGGGGACGCCGACCACCTGGACGTCGGCGATCTTTGGATGGGCGTACAGGAATTCCTCGATCTCGCGCGGGTAGATGTTTTCGCCACCCCGGATGATCATGTCCTTGATGCGGCCGACTATCTCGACGTACCCGTCATCGCGCATCACGGCGAGGTCGCCCGTGTGCATCCAGCGCCCCGCGTCGACGGCTTCGGCGGTCTTGTCGGGCTCGTTCCAGTAGCCGAGCATCACGCTGTAGCCGCGGGTGCACAGCTCTCCGGCGCTGCCGCGGGGCCGGGTCGTCCCGTCCACCGGGTCGACGACCTTGACCTCCAGGTGCGGCAGGACCCGGCCGACCGTGCCCGTGCGGTGTTCGAGGTCGTCGTCCCGGCGGGTCTGGAGCGAGACGGGCGAGGTCTCCGTCATGCCGTAGCAGATGGAGACCTCCTCCATGTGCATCTCGGCGACCACCCGTTTCATCACCTCGACCGGACAAGGCGAGCCCGCCATGATGCCGGTGCGCAGGGTGGACAGGTCGTACTCCGCGAAGCCGGGGAGGTTCAGCTCGGCGATGAACATGGTGGGTACGCCGTACAGCGAGGTGCACCGCTCCTGCTGCACGGCCCGCAGCGTCGCCGCCGGGTCGAACGACGGCGCCGGGATCACCATGCACGCGCCGTGCGAGGTGGCGGCGAGGTTTCCCATCACCATGCCGAAACAGTGGTAGAAGGGCACCGGGATGCAGACCCGGTCCTGTTCGAAGTAGGCGATCAGCTCACCCACGAAATAGCCGTTGTTGAGGATGTTGTGGTGGGAGAGCGTGGCTCCCTTGGGGAAGCCCGTCGTGCCTGAGGTGTACTGGATGTTGATGGGGTCGTCGCAGGACAGTTCGCCCGCGCGGACGCGCAGCGCCTCGTCCAGGTCCGGGGTCCCGCGCCGCAGCAGGGCGTCCCAGCCCGGGTCGCCGATGTAGACGGTCTCCCTCAACTTCGGGCACCTGCCCCGTACTTCCTCGATCATCGTCCGGTAGTCGCTGGTCTTGTGGCTCAGGGAGGCGAAGAGCAGCGAGATCCCGGCCTGGTTCAGGACGTACTCGACCTCGTGTGTGCGGTAGGCCGGGTTGATGTTCACCATGACCGCGCCGACGCGTGCGGTGGCGTACTGGACAAGCACCCACTCGGGGCAGTTGACCGCCCAGATGCCCACCCGGTCGCCCCTGGCGACTCCGGAGGCGAGCAGCGCGTACGCCAACTCATCCACGGCCGCGCCGAACCGGGCGTACGTCCAGCGCCGCCCCGAGGGCACGTCGACCAGCGCCTCCCGCTCCGGCCAGGCGGCGACGGCCCGGTCGAGGTTCGTCCCGATGGTGTCGCCGAGCAGCGCCGTGCCGCCCGTCCCGTGCGCGTACGACAGTTCACTCACCGGAAGTCCTCCTCGCGGTACTCGGCGTCCGAACCGGCGGCCGTGGCCTCGCGCAGCTCGATCCGGCGGATCTTGCCGGAGACGGTCTTAGGCAGCTCGCCGAACTCGATGCGGCGGATGCGCTTGTACGGCGAGAGAACCGTGCGCGCGTGCTCGAAGAGGAGCTTGGCGGTGTCCGGGCCGGCCTCGTACCCGGCGGCGAGGACGACGTAGGCCTTCGGGACGGCGAGGCGCAGTTCGTCGGGGGCCGGGACCACGGCGGCCTCGGCGACGGCCTCGTGCTCCAGGAGCGCGCTCTCCAGCTCGAAGGGCGAGATCTTGTAGTCGGAGGCCTTGAACACGTCGTCGGCGCGGCCGACGTAGGTGATGTAGCCGTCGGCGTCGCGCGAGCCGATGTCCCCGGTGCGGTAGTAGCCGCCCGCCATCGCCTCCGCCGTACGGTCGGGGTCGCCGTGGTAGCCGGTCATAAGGCCTACCGGGCGCTCGGACAGGTCGAGGCAGATCTCGCCCTCCGTGGCGCCGGGCGCGCCCGTGACGGGATCGAGTAGTTCGACGCGGAAGCCGGGGCTGGGACGGCCCATGGAGCCGGTCTTGAGCGGCTGACCGGGGCTGTTGGACACCTGGACGGCGGTCTCCGTCTGTCCGAAGCCGTCCCGGATGGTGACGCCCCAGGCGCGCCTGACCTGCTCGATGACCTCGGGGTTCAGCGGCTCGCCCGCGGCGACGACCTCGCGCGGCGGGGTCCGCAGCAGTCCCAGATCGGCCTGGATGAGCATGCGCCACACGGTGGGCGGGGCGCAGAAGGTGGTGACGCCGGCCCGGTCCATCTCCGCCATCAGACGGCCTGCATCGAAGCGTGTGTAGTTGTACAGGAAGACGGTCGCCTCCGCGTTCCACGGCGCGAAGAGGTTCGACCAGGCGTGCTTGGCCCAGCCGGGTGAGGAGATGTTCAGATGGACGTCCCCGGGCTTCAACCCGATCCAGTACATGGTGGCCAGGTGACCGATCGGGTACGAGACGTGGGTGTGCTCCACCAGTTTAGGCCGGGCGGTGGTGCCCGAGGTGAAGTAGAGCATCAGGGGGTCGTCCGCGTGGGTGGGGCCGTCGGGCTCGAAGGCGACTCCGGCGTCGGCCGTCTCCTCGTACGCGTGCCAGCCCGGCCGGGTGCCGCGGACGGCGATCCGGGTGTAGTCCCCCGGCACCGCGTCGAACTTCCCGGTGTCCTCCGCCCGCACGACGACGTGCCGCACCCGACCGCGTTCGACCCGGTCGGCCAGGTCGGCGGGGCCGAGCAGCGGGGTGGCCGGGATGACGACGGCGCGCAGTTTCATCGCGGCCAGCGCCGTCTCCCACAGCTCGATCTGGTTGCCGAGCATGACGAGGACGCGGTCCTCGGCGCCCATGCCCCGCTCGCGCAGCCAGTTGGCCACCCGGTTCGAGCGCTCGGACATCGCGGCGAAGGAGACCTCGACACGTCCGCCGTCCTCCTCCACGATGTGCAGGGCGGTGCGGTCGTTGTCGCGCGCGATGACGTCGAACCAGTCAAGGGCCCAGTTGAACTGCTCCGGGCGCGGCCAGCCGAAGGCCTCGTAGGCCGCGGTGTAGTCCGCCCGGTGCTCCAGCAGGAAGTCCCGTGCGGCACGGAACTCCTCCGCCCTGCCCGTCGTCGCCATGTGATTCTCATTCCTGCGTAATTTAACGCGCTCGTGAGTAGAAAATTTACCCACTTGCGTAACCCCGTCGAATTCTTTTTGACAGATCGTCAACATTTCGCTCCGTCAACACGACGCGTATTGAAGATGCATTCTTGGGGCTACTGCCTGAACTTTTTCCCACCTGAATCAGTATTTCAAGTAAACGGTACAGCGCATGCTTCCGCCTGAGTAGTTGATACTCGACCCCCGAGTTTGAACTGACCTCTGAGTACGGTTTTCTCGGCGTTGTCAATTTGGTTACAGCTTCTTGACTGTAAGCATTCAGAAGGTCGGTCGCGTGTCCGTCTCCTGACGATGTGACAGGTGTGGGGTGGGTGCGGCAGGATCCGTGGTCATGTCGTCGGGGTT
>NZ_JBEXCW010000219.1:0-4246 GCF_040605435.1 Streptomyces sp. NPDC005574 | reverse complement strand
CACCGACCGCATCGAGAAGGCGATCGACGAGGTCTTCGACCTCCGCCCGGCCGCCATCATCCGCGACCTCGACCTGCTCCGCCCGATCTACGCCCAGACGGCCGCCTACGGCCACTTCGGCCGCGAGCTGCCCGACTTCACCTGGGAGCGCACCGACCGCGTCGACGCCCTGCGCAAGGCCGCCGGGCTGTAGAGCGAGCCCTCCGACGACCGTACCGAGGCCCGGTTCCCCCTGCGGGGGCCGGGCCTCGGCGCGTCCGCCCGGGGCCCCGGAGTGCCGGTCCTATGCCGGTGGGGCCGCCGGCCGCCGTCGGCTGTCAGTGCGGTTTGGTAAGAATGCAGGCGTGAGCAGCGAGGACGGGCCGGTGGACGGCGGGGCCGAGGGGGCGCCGCCCGAGCAGCTTGCGCTGATCCGTGACAGCGTGCGCAAGGCCGACGTGCCCCGGGCCAAACCGCGGACCTGGCGGGGGGCCGCGCTGGCCGGGCAGCTGCCGGTCGCCCGGGTGCTGGTCGACAAGGGCGTGCTCCACCTCGACCGCTCCTTCGACTACGCCGTCCCCGAGGAACTCGACGCCGAGGCCCAGCCCGGGGTGCGCGTACGGGTGCGCTTCGGGGCCGGACGCCACCGGGTGCGGGGAGGGCGGCGCGAGGGGGGCGGGCTGATCGACGGCTTCCTCGTCGAGCGGCTCCCCGAGTCCGACTACGCGGGTCCGCTCGCCGCCCTGGCTCAGGTCGTGTCACCCGAACGGGTGCTGAGCGAGGAACTGCTGGGTCTGGCGCGGGCGGTCGCCGACCGGTACGCGGGCAGTCTCGCCGACGTGCTGCAGCTGGCCGTACCGCCTCGCAGCGCGCGGGCCGAGCAGCGGCCGTCCCCCGAGCCGCTGCCGCCGCCCGAGGCGCCCCTGGCCGGGTCCTGGGCGCGCTACGAGCGGGGGGCCGCGTTCCTGGAGTCCCTGGCCTCGGGCGGGTCGCCACGCGCCGTGTGGAATGCGCTGCCGGGGCCCGAGTGGAGCGAGGAGGTCGCCCGGGCCGTCGCGGCCACGCTGGCCTCCGGGCGCGGCGCGCTGGTCGTGCTGCCGGACGGCCGGGCGGTCGCACGCGTCGACGCCGCGCTGACCGCACTGCTGGGGCCGGGCCGGCACGCGGTGCTCACCGCCGACGCCGGGCCCGAGAAGCGCTACCGGGAGTGGCTCGCCGTCAGCCGGGGGTCCGTCCGGGCGGTCGTGGGCACCCGGGCCGCGATGTTCGCCCCCGTGCGGGACCTCGGACTGCTCGTCCTGTGGGACGACGGCGACGACAGCCACAGCGAGCAGCACGCCCCGCAGCCGCACGCCCGCGAGGTGCTGCTGCTTCGGGCCGCTCAGGACAAGTGCGGCTTTCTGCTCGGCAGTTGGAGCTGCACCGTGGAGGCCGCGCAGCTCGTGGAGAGTGGCTGGGCCCGGCCGCTGGTCGCCACCCGGGACCAGGTGCGCGGCGCCGCCCCGCTGGTCCGCACCGTCGGGGACGGCGACCTCGCGCGCGACGAGGCCGCCCGGGCCGCCCGGCTGCCCACCCTCGCCTGGCAGGCCGTCAGGGAGGGACTCAAACACGGGCCCGTCCTCGTCCAGGTTCCCCGCCGGGGGTACGTGCCGCGCATGGCGTGCGCCAGTTGCCGGGCGCCCGCCCGCTGCCGGCACTGCGCCGGGCCGTTGGAGGCCCCCGACTCCGGTGCGCTGCACTGCGGTTGGTGCGGGCGCGCGGAGGAGTCCTGGCACTGTCCGGAGTGCGGTGGCTTCCGGCTGCGGGCCCAGATCGTGGGGGCCCGGCGCACCGCCGAGGAGCTGGGGCGAGCCTTCCCGGCCGTGCCGGTGCGGACCTCCGGGCGCGAGCATGTCCTGGACACCGTGCCGGGGGCGCCCGCGCTGGTGGTGAGTACGCCGGGGGCCGAGCCGGTCGCCGAGGGCGGATACGCGGCCGCGCTGCTGCTGGACGGCTGGGCGATGCTAGGCCGGCCCGATCTGCGGGCCGGGGAGGACGCGCTGCGGCGGTGGATCTCGGCGGCTGCCCTGGTGCGTCCGCAGGGCGCCGGGGGGACGGTTGTCGTCGTCGCCGAGCCCACACTGCGGCCCGTTCAGGCCCTGGTGCGGTGGGACCCCGTCGGACACGCCGTGCGGGAGCTGGCCGAGCGGGCCGAACTGGGCTTCCCGCCGGTGTCGCGGATGGCGGCCGTGGCGGGCCCGGTGGAGGCGGTGGGGGAGTTCCTCGCCACGCTGCGGCTGCCCCCGCAGGCCGAGGTGCTCGGGCCGGTACCGGTGCCGGTCACCCGCGCCGGTCTGCCCCGGCGGACGGGAGCACCGCCCCCCGGGGAGCACTGGGAACGAGCCCTGATCCGCGTGCCACCGGGCCACGGTTCCGAGCTGGCGTCCGCGCTCAAGGGAGCGCAGGCGGCGCGGATGGCGCGGGGTGGGGCGGAGACGCCGGTACGCGTGCGGATCGACCCGCCGGACATCGGGTGAGGGGTGCGGTGGGGGTCGGCGGCCGTGGGCGTGTGGTTGCGCGCGGGGGTGTGCAGGCGGGGGCGGCGCCGGGTGGGGTGGCGGTGGGGGTTCGGGCGGCTCGATCCCGCCGGCCGGCCGGCGGCGCGGGACGCGGTGGCGCCGGGGATGGGAGCTGGTGGCCGCGGGCGTGCGGCGGCGCGCGAGGGTGCGCGGGCGAGCGGATGGCGCGGGGCGTAGGCGGCGGTTGGGGTGCGCACTGGCCTGCCGGGCATCGGGGGCGGGGGTTGCGAGGGCCGCTGGCCGTGGCATGCGGCTGCCCTCCCGGACCGGTGTCGCGGGAGGGCAGGGGTGGTGTCGTCAGCCGTTGCGGGGGCCGGGGAACGCGGTCGGCCTGGCCTCGTCGCAGAGGGCGGCGGGGGCGCAGGGCTCGCGGAGGGCGGGGGCGCCCGCGTCGCGGAGGGCAGGGCTGCCGGCCGTCGGCTGGGTCGGCATGGAGCGGGCGGCGGGGACCGTCGGTACCGTGGCGATGCCGGTGGTGACGCCGACCGTCTCCGGCGCCTCGACCTCCGCGGTCGTCTGGGCCGCGGCACGGCGGGAGCCGTAACGGCGGTGGACCGCCTGCTTGGTGACTCCGAGGGCCGAGCCGACCGCGTCCCAAGAGAAGCCGAGCGAGCGGTCGAAGTCCACGGCGGCGGTGACCAGGGTCTCGACGCTGTCCCGCAGCTCCTGGGCGAGACGGACGGTCGGGGCGGGGGCGCGCCCGTAGACGACGAAGCCCGTCGAGGGGCCGGAACGGCGCGGGCGGTAGACGTTGCCCAGCTGGGCGGTGAGGGTGCGCAGTGCGTCCACCTGCCGGCGGACCCGCTCGATGTCGCGCACCAGCAAGTGCAGGCTGGCCCGAGCCTGGGCGTCGTGGGTTGCGTGGTCGGCCATGAACAAGCCTCTCGAACCGGCGATGAAAAGGATCGGGCCGCCCGATTGCGGCCCGCTGTGGTCAACTCCTTCTTGACCAACGCGTCTGTGCTCCGCTGGTCACGCAACGGGGGCGTATGGGCATATGCGTACGCCCCCGGTCGCGTGGGTGCGCCTCGGCCGTCGACCTCGGTCTTCTTCCGCCGACGGCTGTCCGCCGCGAGCCGTCTGTCGACGGTGGTGTGCCGGGTGCCGACGGCTGTCCGCCGCGAGCCGTCTGTCGACGGTGGTGTGCCGGGTGCCGACGGCTGTCCGCCGCGAGCCGTCTGTCGACGGTGGGGTGCCGGGTGCCGATGGCCGGCCGCCGCTCGCGGTGTGCCCACCGCCGCTCGCCGCCCGTATCCGCCGCTCGCCGTCCTCTGCCCACGGCCTTGCCGTCGGCTGCCTGCCTGCCGCCCGCCCCGCCTTCGGCCACCCGCCTCCCGGCGGCAAGGTGGTCTCCCGGCCCCGGCCCTCGCCATCCCGCCGGTGGCTATTCGCAGCCCGGCCGCAAGGTGGTCTCCCGGCCCGGCACTCGCCATCCCGCCGTCGGCGACTCGCCTCGTGGCGGCCAGGTGGTCTCCTCGGTCCCACACCTGCCGTCGGTCCCACACCTGTCGTCGGCCACTCGCCTCCCATCGGCCACTCGCCTCCCGGCGGCAGGCAGCCCCGGCTCCACCACCCGCCCTCACGCCGTCGGTTGCTCGCCTCCCGGGCCCCGGGCGGCCCCCCGGGCCCGTCACCCGCCGTCCCGCCGTGGCCTGGTCACTGCCGCCACGTGGCCCCGGGCCCGCCACCCGCCGTCCCGCCGTGGCCTG
>NZ_JBEXCW010000218.1:0-4294 GCF_040605435.1 Streptomyces sp. NPDC005574 | reverse complement strand
CGCGCTCGCGCAGCTCATCGGGATACCTACGGGGAGCAACCATGCTCGGGATCCTTCCGGGTCTTCAATGTCTCCATCAAACCCGGGGCGGTTCACGCAGCTCATCGGGATACCTACGGGGAGCAACCATGCTCGGGATCCTTCCGGGTCTTCAATGTCTCCATCAAACCCGGGGCGGTTCAACCCGGACCGTGCCGAGGGTGATCGTCACCGACAAGCTACCTCATGACCGCCGCCCGCCACCGAGCAGAAAAGATCATCCGCTTCGCCGTCTGGGATCAGATCACCGGCGCCACCGGCCTGCCCGCCATGGCCTGACCAACCGTCACCACCACGACCGAACACGCCCCGAACCGGATCCCAGCACCGACGAATCACCCAACCTGACAACACCCACATTAGGAATCACGTGCATGCATAGCGACCCGAAAGGGCGTCTCCTGTGGACTTCACTGCGCTGGCCGGTGAAGCCCATGACGTCCGGCCCACACGCGAGCGTCGGCTGGCACGATTGGTGATCGGAATCTTGTGAGAAGTAACAGTGCCGGATGAAGCTAACTGATGACGCCGGTACGACTGCCTGCCTGGCGCCCGTGAATAGCCGTCGGCAATGGACAGACGCGAAGATTCGCGTATCATGAACTCATGGCACAGAAGGTAGTCACCCTTTTCATCGACGATCTGACCGGCAAAGAGTCAGATGAGGCACAGACCCATACCATCGCCCTTGACGGCGTGAGGTACGATATCGACCTCACACCGGAGAGCTATGACAAGCTTTACGACGCGCTTGCACCTTTCCTTCATGCAGGTCGCAAGGTCGGTCGTCAAAAAGTGACGCAACTGACACGGAAAGCTCCAAGTGGCGGGCCCAGTGCAGAAACGGTACGTGCCTGGGCTCGAGACCAGGGTCTCGAGGTCAGTGACCGCGGTCGCGTGCCAACGACTGTTCGCGAGGCTTACGAAAGGGCTCATTAGCCTCGCTCGTCCGCCCTATTCGGCTATGGAATCTCGTGCGGGACATCGAGTGGAAGGATACGGAATGTTGAGTGAGATCACCACGCCAACGACGAGGGGCTCCGCCATGTCACCACCCTGCTGACAAGTATTCGCCATCCGTACTTCGGTGAATGCCCTGCTCAGGCGGAGCGAAGGCTTTGTGGTTCCACCCGAGCCGAGCTCGGGTGGTGGGTCAAGACGTTGAGGTGGGTCGAAATATCCGTGTGGTCTTCATGCCAAGGGCGTCGGCGAGTTCATGGCGGGTGGTGACACCGAGTTTGGTATAGGCGTGCTGGAGGTGGTTGTCGACGGTGCGCACGGACAGGTGCAGAGTGGCGGCGATGTCCTTGCTGGCGGTGCCAGCTGCGGCGAGCAGGGCCACCTCGCGTTCACGGGATGTGAGCTGGGCGCTGGCTTCGCTGCTTGCCAGTAGCGGTGTGCGGGCTCCTTGACAGCGGGCAACGGCGGCGGATGCGCGGTTCTTGGCAGCCGTGGCACGGCGAGCGTACCCACTTCGGAGCAAAATTGCCGCAGCTGACGTGGCCGCCTCCGCAGCCAGCAGGTCCGTGCCGATCTGCTCAAACTTTTCTGTAGCGGCCAGTAGCATTCCAGCGTCGTCGGTAGCCAGGGCGGCGGCAAATTGGGCGCGAGCCGGAGCAAGGACGCCGTCGCAAGTCTCGGCGAGTTCAGCGAGTCGACTGGCTACCTCCTTTGCGCCCCCCAGCCGGGCTACGTCGGTGAGAAGCAAGCTCTCCGAGACCGCTTGCCCGCAGGAACGGGCCACCTGTGCCGCTTCCATGAGCACGGTCCGAGCTTGATGCTGCTGGCCGTAGGCGACCAGCAGCCAGGCTTCCCCCAACCTCTCTTCGCCGGCGAAAATGCGGGTCATCCGGGGGTACGTGTTGGTCTCCTTCAAAGCGGCATCGGCCGCCGTGGTGTCGCCGAGCAGCGCTGCCGAGGCAGCCAGTCCAGAAGCACAGAGATGTCTGAGGGCGGGACGGTGTTTGTGTGCAAGGGCCAGAGCCTCTACGAACCAGCGATGGGCTTGCGCTGTTTTGCCTTCAAGCCAGTTCACCCTCCCGATCTGATAAGACAGCCATGTCTGGGGAAGCGGTGCGTTTGCAGCGACGCTCTCCGACAGCCCGCGATGCGCTACGCTCAAGGCTTTGGTTAGATCACCAGATTCCGCCAAGGCCTGAGACAAGGGCGTGAGCGCGAGGGTGGGAAATCGGGCCGCCGTTTCCGGATTTGCTCGCATATGCTCCGAATATGCGTACTCAGCCGCTTCGATTGCCTCAGCTGTACGGCCCACGAGCATGAGTCCCTCTGCGCGGACGATCAGACCGAACAGTCTTGCCCGTTCGTCAGGTGTTTTGTCCAGATCCTCAAGCAGAGGAAGTCCAAGGAATGGCGCTCCGGCGAACACTTGCATTGTTCCTTCATACACAGCGAGAGTGCGACGCATCGAGGGGTCGGTTAGTTGTCGCTGTGCGGCGCTACTCAGGGCGAGAGCTTCCTTCCATTTACCCTCACCCCACGAAAGATTTTGGATCCGCTCCGAGACGGCAGCAAATCGTTCTTCCTCTGTGCGTGCTTGCTCCTGAGCCTCAGCCAGCGCCGCCTCAGCCCTGCCTGTGTCGCCGAGTTCGTAATGAGCTTCACCTTCCAAGAGCCGGGTTTTAGTAGACCCCGAGCCTGGCGGCAGCGCGCTGAGGAGCACAATGACTTTGGCGTAGTCGTGGGCGTGGCGGGCCAGGGTTGCGGCTTGAGACAATAGTGCAGGGTCAGCGGTGCCTGTGGCGGCCAGCCGCCAAGTGGCGATGTGTAGCGGGTCTTCGCGACGGCCCACGCCGCAGGCTTCGGTTCGCTCGACCTGCTGCAGCAGCAGGGTGCGGCGGCGCATAGCTGGCAGGCCCGCACGCAGGACTTCTCCGTAAAGAGGATGGGTGAGCGCCACGATGGTGCGCTTCCCATCTTGAGTGCTACGAATCAATCCAGACTGTTCGAGATCGGCCACGGCCTCCAGCGAGGCGGTGGCTTCAGCGTCGGCCAGCGGCAGAGGACCGCATAGGGCAAGCAGCTCCAGCACTGGACGTCCGACCGGATCTGCCGCAGCCAGTCGAGCGGCGATCAGCTCGGCCAGACGCGGCGTGCCCAGCATTCGGCCATCCGCCAGATCCCATACGTCTGTGCCGCGGGTCAGCGTTCCATCGGCCAAGGCTCCTAGAACCAACTCACGCAAAAACAGCACATTACCGCCACTGGCTGTGTGCAGTTTGAGGAGCGTTCGACGGTCCACAGGTCCCCGCAAGGCCAACCCAAGTAGCGTCTCAACCTGCTGCTGGTCGAGTGTGGAAAGGTCAACGCGGCGCACTTCGTCGCCATGACACAGCGTGTCTACTGCGTCACCAACAGTCTCCCCAGTGCGTACAGTGGCAATTAGGCGGACAACTCCGGAGTCCATCAGCTGCCGCAGCAGCACTGCGGAAGTGACATCCAGCATGTGCAGGTCATCAATCCACAGCATCCAACGTCGCCGCCGGTTGGGCCCCGCTAGCGCACCGGCCACTGCCACGAATCCCTTTACCGGGTCCGACAGGTCTACTCCGGGAGGGATCAGGTGTGCAATCGCGCCCAGCGGCACAGCGGCGGACGCCATACTCGCTGTCGCGCGGCCACCCTCAAAGCCGACCTGCACCGCCCTGGCCAGGCACTCCTCGGCCAAGCGCGACTTGCCCACTCCGGCGGCCCCATACACTACGAACGTCCGGCATCGACGATCTGACAGAGTGGTTGCGAAAGCCTCCAGCTCAGCCCCCCGGCCGATTAGAGGCCACCGCTGCGCCCAATCCGTGATCTCCACAGGGAACCTCCCGCAGAAGCAACAGAGAACTCGCCCTGCTCATCCAAACAAGCACCCATAGTATCCCCGATCCTTTCATCGGGGGCGGGAGTGTCATGAATTAGGCTCTATTCCGTAGTCGGTGGTGACGTTGTGTGTTCGTCACCGGAGGAGGATGCGGTGGCGGAGGAGGTCGAATCCGGCTCGGCCGTGCATCTGTCGCATGATCTTCTTCGTGCGGGTGTTGACGCCTTCGGTGCGTCCGTTGTGGTGGGGCAGGGTGAGGCCGGCGTTCACGGCGGCACGGTCGAGTTCCAGGCCGTTGCAGAAGATGGTGGTGCAGGTAGCGGGCATGCTCAGGGCATTGTCAGGTTGGGCGAGCGTTCGGGGTTGTGAGCCGGTTCGGGACGTGTCTGGCCGTGGTGGTGACGGTGGTTCAGGCCGTGGTGGGCG